>NZ_CAJTCF010000056.1:0-27618 GCF_910574735.1 Duncaniella muricolitica
TTTGCTCATGGTTATTCATGGTTTGTTTGACGACACCAAAAATAACTAATTAGGGCTGACTCCTGCAAATGGTAATCGACTTTTGTCGCTTGCCTTAGCAAGAATCAGCCCTAATTTTTCAATCGCTCAAAAAAAGTTTAGCGGACAGTAATACTTCTAAATAGCTATTATACAGCGGCTGTCTGTCTCGTTGACACTTATGTCACGTTCAGTCTTTGGAAAAGAGACTGAATGTACGTTTCCAACCGATGGATACGTAGAGGCCTGACAGATTACAGCCATCCTTCTTGATGTGTATCGATTCGAAGTGATTGGATTGATATCCATTCAGATTGCCTGACTGGTTGATTACTTTGTCAATTTTGTTATAACCGTTGGTAATTTCATAGCCTACGCGAGCTTCAAGGTATGAATTGTTGGTCGTACGCCATGAAATGCCGATGGCCGGCCGACAGAAGATGCCGTTTCCACTGATTTCGTTGTCTTGTAAAGGTGAACTGATGTACATCTCTTCGTAGCAAATTTTTCGATATCCTAAATCAACCGATGCGACGGGCGAGAAACGATTGTTGTTTAGGCGATATTCTCCACGAAGAAAAAATTTAAAAGGTCCGATGTCAATATCATCATCATAGTCCAAAGAACGTTGTTCTCCGACCATGTCTCCCTGTCCGTCAGGTTGGCGGAAATAGGTAAGTGACATTTCAGTGTTTTTCTCTGAACGCGCTCCGTAGCTGAGTCCGAGTGCAAAGCTTAGTTGGGGCGAAAACTTATAGCCTAACTGCATTCCCAGTCCGATTTCGTCAACACCGAAACCCTCAATGCCAAATTCAAAACCTGTATTACGCGTAGGAACCTCGGGCTTGATGCGAGACATGAAATTGGGGTCGGTGCTGCGGTGGAAATTAAATCCGACCTTAAAGGCTATCGCACCCGAGCCACCGTTGCCCTCGGTCGGGACGTAGTGTTGATAGCCGACCGACAGGTCGACATCAGTGCGGTGATTGAGCGGGATGCGTACGCCGGGCATTATTGAAAACATTACAAAGTTTGGTGTGGAGACTGTGACGGCATGTTTGCCTGAGCCTACAGTCTTATCGCCTGCGGTGTTTATGGCGTAGCCCAACTGAATGTCGCCGAAAGGTGTGATTTGTGTCGAACTGAGCGGGAAAAAGCCTTTGAAGTCTGCATAAATAGGTATGATGGCATCTCCGTCACCCGCAGGTATCTGAACGCCTGAGCCCAGACCGAGTGAAAAGTTGGGGCTGAGACGTTTTGACAGGATGAGGTCGACGGGAATGTTGCCCGAGCCACCTTTGGTGCCTATATTGTAGCCAGTACCGATGCTGAAGTCAAGACCTTTGTGACGGATGTTGCAGGAGCCGTCGGTCGAAACTGTCGATTTGTTCTCTTTGGTGATTTTCTCTACCTCGTCCATTTGGTAGACAAAGATACTGCCGTCGCGTGTCTTGATTTTAAGCGACTTTCCCGGGACCTGTTCGATGACTTCGCCCTTGATTACACTGCCGTTTTTCAGATAGATTGTCTCCGTGGCTGCGAAGACTGAGGCTGCGGACAATAACAGTCCGGCGGAGAGAGTTAACAAACGTCTCATAATGGAGTGAATGTTGTGCCACGCTTGCCCCTGACGTTGCGGTTGATACTAAGGTTAAAGATGTACAAAAGCGTGGGCAATGTTTACTGGATATTCAGTTCTGGGCATCGCCAAACGCTTTCGTAGAAATATACAGTCCACCCCCCACGCCATGCCGATATATATTACTGACCCCGTGCTGTGAGAGGGGGTGGATACATAACGCACGCATGGAACGTTTTCGACTGCTATATCCTTCTACTAAGATTTGGCGATTTCAGAACTAAGGATTAAGCAAAAACGCTCTCATTTACAAAATGATGTCCGACTCTTCAGACATAGGGTTCACCGAAGCGCAGCGGAGGTGTGCCCGGAGTGGCACGATATAAAAAATGATGTCCGACAGGACATCGGTTATCGTGAGAGGGGGCTGTATCAGCTATCACGCCCGATAATCGGCGTCCTGTCGGACGCCATCATTGTATTGTGTCATTTGTCCGGGCACACCTCCGCTACGCTTCGGTGAACCCGGTTACTACTAAATCTGCGTCCTGCGGACGCCCGTGCGGGATGCGAGGGATGCCTATGTGTAGGTGGATGCCCGTGCGGGAGTGACTGATTTATGCACTGAAATAACAACTTTTGTTTCTTATTGAGCTTATGAAACTTTTGTATCTCCTCGAGAATGGTTAATCTATTCCGGTGTTGTGGTTGTGGGGCCGTAGTGAGAGATGAGGGGGATTCTGCGAGGGGGAAAGGGTATTGTTTTTCGGAAATTATGCTTACATTTGCATATGATTTGAATATGATAGACCGTTCATCATATCGCAATGGAAAATACTGACACAAACATACAGGCCGGAGCGGTGCATGACGCGTTTGACCGCGAGCATCTCTGGCATCCCTATACATCGACCATCGACCCTCTGCCTACGTATAAGGTGACCGAGTGTCACGGGGTGAGGCTAAGGCTTGCCGACGGCCGCGAGCTTATCGACGGCATGTCGTCGTGGTGGTGTGTGATACACGGCTACAATCATCCGCGCATCAACCGTGCTGCCATGGCGCAGATGGAGCGCATGAGCCATGTGATGTTTGGCGGACTGACCCATGAGCCGGCCATAGAGCTTGGCCGTATGCTCCTGGAGGTGGCTCCGCCGTCGATGCACAATATATTTTATGCCGACTCGGGATCGGTGGCTGTCGAGGTGGCCATGAAGATGGCAGTGCAGGCCGCAGTATCGCGCAGCGGCGACCACAGGAAAACCAATTTCGTGACCATACGGAGCGGTTATCACGGCGACACGTGGAATGCCATGAGTGTCTGCGACCCCGTCACCGGCATGCATGGAGCTTTCGGTACGGCTCTGCCCGTGCGGTATTTCGCTCCGGCTCCGACGGTGAGTCCCGACATGGAGTGGGATCCGGCCGACATCGCTCCGCTCGAGGCTATCATTGAGGCCCGTCATGACGAACTGGCGGCTCTCATACTCGAGCCGATAGTGCAGGGGGCCGGAGGCATGAGGTTTTATCACCCGCAATATCTGCGCGAGGCCCGGCGGCTGTGTGACCGCTACGGGCTCTACCTGATATTTGACGAGATAGCCACCGGATTCTGGCGCACCGGGCGCATGTTTGCCTGGGAACATGCCGGCGTGGAGCCCGACATCATGTGTATAGGCAAAGGTCTCACGGCCGGCTATCTGACCATGAGCGCGGTGCTGACCACCGCCGAGGTGGCCGACACCATATCGCGCGGCGAGGCCGGGGTGATGATGCACGGCCCGACATTCATGGCCAATCCGCTCGCATGCGCCATAGCCATAGAGTCGCTGCGCATGCTCCGCGAGCAGGACATGGCTTCGAGGCTGAAACACCTGGAGAGCGAGATAAGGCGTCACATTGGGCCGGCCGCATCGGTGGCGGGTGTGCGCGACGTCAGAGTGCTCGGGTCGATAGGCGTGATAGAGATGGAGGAGCCGGTATGTCTGGCCGATTTCCAGCGCGAGTGTGTGGAGCGCGGCATATGGGTACGCCCCTTCGGGCGCAATGTCTATGTGATGCCCCCCTACATTATCAGTGACGAAGACCTCAGATATCTCATAGAGCAGACAATAGAGTGTATAAAGAGTATAAAATGAGCCGGTTTGCCGATATACTTGCCGGACTCGAGCAGAGCGGCAACCTGCGCTCCATCCCCTCGGGCGTAACACCGCAGGGTGTAATCGACCTGTCGTCAAACGATTATCTGGGTCTGGCGATGCGCCCCGAGCTTCAGGCCGAGTTTTTCAGCCGGGAGGGCGCGACTGCCATACCGCTCACCTCGTCGGCCTCGCGTCTGCTGGCCTCGCGTCAGGACGAATATGCTTCGCTCGAGTCGTTGCTGACTGAGCTTTACGGCAGACCGGTCCTGCTGTTCAACAGTGGCTATCATGCCAATACGGGCATGGTGTCGGCTATAGCTCAGGGCGCGAAGACGCTGATTGTGGCCGACAAACTGGTGCACGCGAGCATCATCGACGGCATTACGCTGTCAAAGGCCTCGTTCACACGATTTCGCCACAACGACCTCGGACACCTCGACAGGATACTCTCCAAGGAGGCATCGTCATACGCGCAGGTGCTTGTAATCGTCGAGAGCGTCTATTCGATGGACGGTGACCGGGCCGATATCGACCGTCTTGTGGAAATCAAACGTTTGTATCCCAACGTAATGCTCTATGTCGACGAGGCCCATGCCTTCGGCGTTGAGGGGGAGCGCGGCCTCGGGCTGTGTAGCAGTGCCGCGGGCTATGACGATATTGACGTCGTGGTCGGGACATTCGGCAAAGCCTGCGCCTCGATGGGCGCATTCTGCGCTGTGAGCCGCGAACTGCATGACTATCTTGTAAACCGTGCCCGCAGCTTCATATTTTCCACCGCCCTGCCACCTCTCACCGCGGCATGGACACAGTTTATGATTGAAAAATTCACAGGCATGGAGGCCGAGCGTGACCATCTGCGCGCGCTCGGGAGACAGCTTGCCCGACTGTTAACGCCGCTGTCACCGGACTTTGACATCACTCCGAGCCACATACAGCCATTTGTGACAGGCGACCCTGTCAAGGCTGTGAGACTGTCGCATGAACTGCTGGACGAAGGGTTTAAAGTGCTCCCCATTCGTGTCCCGACTGTGCCGCCCGGCACTGACCGTCTGCGCATCAGTCTCAACGCCATGATGACGGCCGAGGACATCGAGCGGTTTGGTGCAGCCCTGAGGGCAAAGATCACAGCCTTAGAAAAGAACTGATGAATCTGAAATTTACATACACCCGCCCCGGAGCGTCACGCCTGATACTGCTCTTTGCAGGATGGGGCATGTCGCCGCGTCCGCTTGATGACGTGAGCATGCCCGGCTATGATGTGGCCGTGGTGTGGGACTATCGCGACATGTCAGCCCCGTGGCTCGAAGAACTGTCGGGCTATGAGGAGACGGTGGTGGTGGCATGGTCATTTGGCGTGCATGCCGCCTCGCGTTTCATGGCCTCGCATCCGGGATTCCGTGTCACGGCGCGCATCGCTGTCAACGGCACGCGCTTTACGGCCGATGACTCGCGCGGCATACCGCGGGCGATATTTGACGCCACGCTTGCCGGACTTAGTGAACGGAGCGTGACCAAATTCAATATGCGCATGTGTGGCGGAGCGGCCGCCTATAAGGAGTTTGCCCTGCGTGCCCCCGCCCGCAGTGTCGACGATCTGCGCGAAGAACTCTCGGCCTTTGACACCTGCGAGGCTCCGCGTATGCTGTGGGACAAGGCGTTTGTCTCGCAGAGCGATATGATTATCCCCGCGGCCAACCAGTCGGAGGCCTGGGCCTCGGATGCGGTGCAGACCATCGTGATTGACGGCCCCCATCTGCCCGACTTCAACCGGCTGCTGCGAGGCTGTCTTACCGACAAGTCGCATGTGGAGAAACGTTTCCGCAAGGCCGAGACAACTTATGACGACAATGCCACGGCTCAGTATGCCACGGCCTCGCGTCTGCTCGACCTTGCCGCCTCACACGCTCCCGCCGCGGTCGGTGACATACTTGAGGCGGGGTGCGGCACAGGGCGGTTTACCTCCATGCTGCTTGACAGGTTCGGGCCGGCCCGAGCCACCCTGTGGGACCTGCATATAGCCCCGCAGATCGAGGCATTGCGCACCTCTCATCCCGACATCGCCTTGACGACTCTGAGCTGTGATGCGGAGTCAGAGATAGCCCGACAGCCCGACGAGGCTTTCGATATGATACTTTCGGCCTCGACCGTGCAGTGGTTCAACTCACTGCGCTCATTTCTCACCGAGGCTTCACGCACGCTCCGTCCGGGCGGCGTGATAGCACTCTCCACCTATGGGCCCGACACCATGCGCGAGCCCCGTGTGGCTCTCGGTACATCTGGCCGCTTCCTGACGCTCGAGCAGATAAGCCGTTGTGTCCCCTCCACGCTGTCGGTGGCGGAGATAACCGAGGAGCGTCACACGAGCCTTTTCGGCTCGCCTCTCGAAGTGCTGCGCCACATGAGCCGCACCGGAGTCAACGGTCTGTCGGCCGGCGATAGCGGCGACACCGCCGCGGGCTGCCGTATGCTCCGAAACTATCCGCTTGACAGCGAAGGCAAAGCACCACTCACATATCATCCTATCTATCTGGTATTAAAGAAATCATGAGCAACGCTTATTTCATCTCAGGCATCGACACCGATGCCGGCAAGACCTACGTGACCGGCTACATAGCCCGCCGGCTGATGGAGGAGGGCAAAAGAGTCATCACACAGAAGTTTATCCAGACCGGCAATACCGACATGTCGGAGGACATAGTGAAACATCGCGAAATTATGGGCATCGGTCTTCAGCCTGAGGATCTTGACCATACCACCGCCCCGGTGATATTTTCTTATCCGGCCTCGGCCCAGCTTGCCGCGAGAATTGACGGCCGGGAGATTGATCTCGAAGCGATAGACCGCGCTACCGAACGGCTCAAGTCGCTCTATGACATAGTGCTTATAGAGGGTGCCGGTGGTCTGGCCGTGCCTATCACCGACACATTCATGTCGATTGATTATGCCGAGTCGCGCAAGCTCCCTGTAATACTGGTGACCAACGGCATACTTGGGTCAATCAATCATACCGTATTGTCGCTCGAGGCCATACGTTCACGCGGCATGCAGCTCGCGGCCGTGATTTACAACGAGCATTTCGACACCGACCCTGTGATTGCCGAGGACACCCGCGGATTCATTGCCCGCTATGTGGCCCGCAATTTTCCCGACGCCCGCTTTGCCACAGTAGGGAGTCTGTGAAAAATAAAGATAAAAAATAAAGACAGAAGTACGGGAGGTAACAAAAAAACTCCCGTACTCCTGTCTTTTTTATGTCTGTATGGTTATTTTTTGAAAAGGTGCAGATAGCCGTTTACAGCTCCGACGAGAAGTGCGCCGCCGGCGATATTGCCGAGAGTGGAGGGTATGAAGTTGGCGGTCAAAGCCTGAAGAAGTCCCACGTCCGCGCCTTCCATCATGCCCAGAGGGATGAAAAACATATTGGCGATGCAGTGCTCGTAACCCAGGGCTACAAACGCCATCACCGGCAGCCAGCAGCCTAAGGCTTTCTCCAACAGAGTCTTGCCGCTCAGAGCGAGCCATACGGCCAGGCATACACACCAGTTGGCTCCGATGGCCTTGAGAAACACTACGTCCCACGGCATTGCCACCTTGGCCTCGGCCACCTTCACCGCGGCAGAGTGCCAGGGGTCTATGGCCGTAAGTCCGCAGCGGTATACCATAAAATATGTAAAGGCGAGTGCGCCGGCAAGATTGCCCAGATAGACCAGAGTCCAGTTGCGCAGAGTCAGTCCGGGACCATGTTTGCGCTGCATCATCGAGGGGACGAGCACCGCGTTGTTGCCGGTGAAGAGTTCGGCTCCGAGCACCACCACAAGTATGAGACCTATCGGGAAGGCCACACCGCTCAGCAGTCGCTGAAGCGCGGGGTTGGAGGCGGTGAGTTCGGGAAATCCTAATCCGAGAGTCATCGACAGGATGCCGCCGAGCGAAATGTAGGCTCCGGCCATACAGGCCGATACGAGCAGACGCATGGTGGACGAGGCGGTGAGATGCGCCTTGGCAGCTCCGGCATCGGAGGCCGCCCGGGTGATTTCAGAGGGGGAAAGTATCTTCATTCATTGGAGGGTTGGGAGGAAGCGGTCTCCTCCTCGTGTCTGACATAGGGTGATGCGGCGGGCACGAAATCGCCCGAGATGAGATGGAGATATATGTGCCGGCATGCCCAAGCGTCGATTGACGCATAGATCATCTGAGGCTCGGTGAGCACCTGTGCCTCCCAGTTGGTGAGACGCTGCCCCTTGGATATTCGGTGGCCGAAGAGTATGGCATATATCTTCTGGAGGCTTGCGTCGGTTATGTGATATTTCTTGACCATTTCCTGAAGCTCCACAAATCCGCGGGGCTCAAACTCTCCCACCTGGTGAAGCATATGGAAATCATCCTTGAGCGAGAGGCCTACCTTGATTACATCCTCACACTCCATAAATTCGCGCAACTCGGGTGTGAAGCCCATCTTGTTGATGCGAAACAGGAATGAATGGTCTTCGGTCGACACCTGTATGAGCGACACACGGTTGGTCATGCCTTTGCGGAAATTAGGCTTGGTCTCAGTGTCGAAACCCACCACGTCATGACTGCGTAGAAAGCTGACCGCGGCGGCCACTTCCTCGGCGCGTTCTATCACGGTTATCGCGCCCGCAAATGTAACGGTGGGCATCTCTGCCACACATTTCTTGTCTATTGCTATACTGAACGACTCGTTATCCATATTGCAAAGTTACGCAATAATCGTGATTTAATACGCATCTTTTTATACAATTAAACATCCTCTGAATCACAAAGACGCTATTGTGGAGACAATTTGTGCCGGAAAACTCAGTTTTCCGGCACTGTCTGACTTGAAATCATAAATCTTATTAATAAATATCAACCGATTGCGGTGCAATCAGTTGATGACAGCGAGGCCGCCCTGGGATGTCTCCTTGTAGAGCGACGGCAGGTCGTGGCCGGTCTGCTTCATGACCTCGACGATGCGGTCGAAGCTCACCGAGTGGCGACCGTCGGAGAAAGCCGCGTAGAGATTGGCGTCGAGCGCGCGGGCCGCCGCATAGGCGTTGCGTTCGATGCAGGGTATCTGCACGAGACCGCACACGGGGTCGCACGTGAGGCCGAGGTGATGCTCGAGGCCCATCTCGGCCGAGTATTCTATCTGGGCCGGTGTGCCGCCAAATAGCTGCGAGGCTGCCGCGGCCGCCATGGCACACGCCACTCCGACCTCACCCTGACAGCCGACTTCGGCACCCGACACCGAGGCGTTGTGCTTGACCACATTGCCGAAAAGTCCGGCTGTAGCGAGAGCACGGAGTATGCGTTTCTCAGAGAAATTCTTAGATTTGTGCAGATGATAGAGCACCGCCGGCACTATGCCGCAGGAGCCGCAGGTGGGAGCTGTGACAATCTTGCCGCCCGAGGCGTTCTCCTCGCTCACGGCCAGGGCATAGGCATAGACGAGACCGCGGCTTTTGAGCGAACTTGCATAGCCCTCGGCATGCACATGATAGCTCACGGCCTTGCGGCGCACGCCCAGCCCGCCGGGGAGCACACCTTCGGCCTCGATGCCGCGCTCAACGGCCTGTTTCATCACAGTCCATACCTCATGGAGATAATCCCAGATGGCCTGACCTTCGCAACGGTCAACGTATTCCCAGAAACTTGAGCCGGTCTTCTCACACCACTTCTGGATGTCACGTATGGTCGACATCTCATACACGCTGTCGGCTTTCTGGCGCGACTCGCCCTCCTTGAGTATGTCGCCGCCACCGATGCTGTAATAGGTCTCCTCGGCGGTGACATTTCCATCCGGGTCGAGGGCCTCAAACTTCATGCCGTTGGGGTGGAAGGGTAGGAAAGTCTCGGGCATCCACACAATCTCGCATGGAGCCACGGGGGTGAGAGTGTCAAGTATGGCCTTGTCGGTGAGGTGTCCTTTGCCGGTGGCTGCGAGCGAGCCGTAGAGGGTGACACGGCGCGATGTCGCACCGGGACTGGCGGCAAGAAATTTCTGCGCGGCTTTGAGCGGGCCCATGGTGTGGCTGCTCGAGGGGCCATAACCTATTTTGAATATATGCCTGATTGATTCCATAGCGGAGATGCCTTATATTTACAGTGTAACAAAAATCGGGGACAAAATTACAAAAAAACCGTCACATTTACAGTCGGTTTCGCCGCTTTTGCGTAACTTTGGGGTGTATAAGGAAAAGGAAAAATGATATTCATGTTACAGCAAAGATGTAAATAAATGCCTTTGGTTTCCGTAATAATGCCTGTGTATAATGCCGAGCGGTATCTTGATTGTTCGGTGGGGTCGGTGATAGCCCAGACTTTTACCGACTGGGAACTGATATGTTTCAACGACGCTTCGACCGACGGGAGTCTTGCCGTGCTTGAGCGGCTGGCATCATCCGACCCGCGCATACGTGTCATAGATTCGCGCATCAATGTCAAGCAAGGTGGCGGACGCAACCGGGCCATCCGTGAGGCCCGCGGAGAGTATGTGGTGTTTCTTGACGCTGACGACAGTCTGCGCCCCGAGTCGCTGTCGCTGTGTGTCGACACCGCCCGTCAGCAGGGAGCCGATATGGTGATGTATGATTACGAGACCATTCCCGGCCGCATGGTGAGTCCGCTCGGGCCTGACGCTGCAGAGCTTAAAGGCGACGAGCTGAGACGAAGATTTATCCTGCATCCTTCGCCGGTGTGGTCGGCCATGTATCGTCGCAGTCTCATCACCGACAACGGCCTGTATTTCCCCGAGGGAGTGTTTTACGAGGATAATGCCGTGACACTGGCCATACATCTGTCGGCCGTCAATCCTGTCAAGGTCAACGCTCCGCTTTATGGCTATCACATATATGACACATCAGTGAGTCACAGAATGAACGATTATCGTTTCTTTCACCGCCTCTCTTCGGCCCGTATGCTCAAAGCTCACCTCATGAGGCTCGGTCTCTATGACCGTTGGCGAGAGGAGATAGACTATGTTATCATCAATCAGTATTATACCAACACAATAACAGGGTGTATTTACCGTTTTGACCGTGTGCCCATCATGCGTCAGCGTTATGTGCGCCATACAGTCGAGCGGGTGGTGCCCGGCTTCAGGCATAACAGATATTACAAGGCGTGGCCGTTGGCCGGACGGCTTCGTCTCGAGCTTCACGCCCGCTTCCCGCGTATCATCCGACGATTGCATATGCTTAAGAATAGAGTTTAGAGTTTAAAGGTTAAAGTTTAGGCTGCGCGGCCGTCAGGCCTGTCGCTATTCCCAATCTTATCTCCATTTTATACTCTATACTGAATTTATACTCTATACTGAATAAATCAATAATATCATGAAAAGAATCATCACATCATCACTATTACTGTTTTCGGCCGCATTGGTCTCTAATGCCGCGGTCTATAATATCCTTGATTACGGGGCTGTGAGTGACACCACCCGACTGAGCACCTCCGCTCTGCAACGGGCCATCGACGAATGTTCGGCCTCGGGCGGGGGCTCGGTGCTCGTGCCGGCCGGAAGTTATAAGACCGGCAGCATTATACTCCGCAGCCATGTGACGCTCAATCTCGAAAACGGTGCCACCCTCTATGGCAGCACCGACATAAAGGACTATACACCCGTGTCGACATCCTATGTGTCGCTGCGCACCAACACCCCGACCGTCCAGCTTATCTATGCCGACAGTGTGAGCCATGTGGCCATCACGGGGCAAGGTGTGATAGACGGCAGGGGAAAGGCGTTCCCCAAACTGTCGTGGAACGACGAGGGCATTACGCGCCCCCATCTGCTGAGATTCGTGCAGTCGTCCGACATCTCGCTCTCGGGCGTCACTCTGCGTAACTCCGGGTGCTGGATGCAGCACTATCTCGCTTGTGACCGTGTGAAAATAGACGGCATAACGGTGATAAACCGCAACAACTACAACAATGACGCTCTTGACCTCGACGGTTGTCATAATGTAACGGTCAGCAATATGATTGCCGATTCGGACGACGACGCCATCACTCTCAAGAGCACCTCGCCGCGACTTTGTGAAGATATAACCATTTCCAACTGTGTGGTGTCGAGCCACTGCAATGCCATAAAACTCGGCACCGAGACCAACGGCGGTTTCCGCAACATCAATATCCGCGGTATCGTGGTCAAACCTTCGGCCGACCAGTCGTCGCAATATTTCGGCTATCCCGGCGGCATAGGTCACTCGGCTATCTCGCTCGAGATAGTGGACGGCGGCATAATGCGTAATGTCAATGTGTCAGACATCACCATACGAGGCACCGAGTCGCCAATCTTTATCCGTCTGGCCGACCGTGCACGTGCCTATTCGCCCGACCATCCCGTTGAGGGTGTAGGCAGCATCAGCGGTGTAGTGCTTCATGACATCATAATTGATGAGGCCGGTCCGTCGGGCAGTTCCATCACAGGTCTTGAGGGACATCCCGTCACCGATATAGTGCTTCACGACATCACGATCAATCATGCCGGAGGCCAGGGTGTGACAGCGGCCCCCGCCGATGAGAAACGTGCCGAGTATCCCGAGTCGACCATGTGGGGCATACTTCCGGCCCAGGGGTTCTGGCTCAACCACACCAAGGGTGTGACTCTGCGCAACATCAAGGTCAACGCCCTCGCCCCCGACGCCCGTCCCGTCATACTTGCCACCGACTCTGAACAATTAGTAATTAGCAATTAGCAATTATTTTCGCATCTCATTTTAATCTTTTATCTATCATATTTGGGTTACATTTATGTCTCGACTGTTATCACTCTTATTGCTCCTCTCCATATTTGTCCCGGCCGTGGCCGAGAACTATCCCTATCGTAACGACTATCTCTGGGTGACTGTGCCCGACCATGCCGACTGGCTCTATGAGACCGGCGAGAACGCCACAGTAGATGTGCAGCTTCTCCGCTACGGTGTGCCGGCTGCCGGAGCGGTTGTCACCTATACTATCGGTGACGATATGCTCCCCGACGACCGTAAGGACACGGTGAAGCTCGACAAGAACGGTCGCGCAACCATAGCTGTGGGCACTATGGTCAAACCCGGTTTTCGCGATCTGCGTCTCTCGGCGTCGGTCGATGGCAAGACCACGGGCCATCACATCAAACTCGGATTCTCGCCCGACCGTCTGCGCCCCTTTGCCGGCGAGCCCAAGGACTTCGTGCAGTATTGGCGCAAAGCCGTGGCCGAAGACAAAGCCGCCTTCCCTCTGCAATATACCGTGGAGGATGTGCCGGAATATACCACCGACAAGATGACCTGTCAGCTAGTGAAACTACAGCTCAATCCCGAAGGCCGCAGCATGTATGGCTACCTGTTTATCCCCAGAGGCGAGGGCAAATATCCCGCCGTGCTCTGCCCACCCGGAGCCGGCGTCAAGACCATCAAAGACCCCATGAGACACCGCTATTACGGAGAAGGAGGCATGATACGTTGCGAGATAGAGATACACGGCTGTCATCCCAAGCTCTCGGAGGCCGAATTTTCGCAGCAGCGCAAAGAGAAAGGCAAATATCTGGAGTTTGGCATGGACAACCCCGACGATTATTACATGAAAGACGTCTATCTCGGATGTCGCCGCTTTCTCGACCTGCTCACATCGCTCCCCGCGTGGGACGGCAAGAACCTCTTCACGCAAGGAGGCAGCCAGGGCGGTGCACTCGCCATCACCACAGCCATGCTCGACGAGCGTGTCAACGGATGTGCGGCCAACCATCCCGCCCTTAGCGACATGACAGGCTATCTCGGTGACAAAGCCGGTGGCTATCCCCACCACTTCCGCAAAGACCGCAACGAGGCGACTGCCGCCAAAATACGCACACTCGAATATTACGACGTCGTAAACTTTGCCCGCCACCTCACCTGTCCCGTGCGCATGACCTGGGGCTTCAACGACAACACCTGTCCCCCCACCACCTCCTATGAGGTCTACAACGTCATCACCGCCCCCAAGGAAGCCCTTCTGACCCCCGTAAACGAACACTGGACCTCCTCCGACACCGAACACAGCCACTACCTCTGGCTCAAAAGCTGCGTGAAGTAAGACACTATACATAAACATTGGCGTGGAGTGATATATTCCACGCCAATGTTGTATCATGCCGCATAAAATTTTTGGAAAATCAGCTTCGATGGGTTATCTTTGCTGCCATATTCGTCAAAAGATAGAATAATGTCAGCATCTCGCGAGGATGAAATAAGGTTTGAACGATTGTTCCGTGACAATTATCAGCGGCTCTATCTCTATGCCCTCGACTGGGTAGAGGATGAGGAGCAGGCCAAAGATATTGTCGGGACACTCATGAGCGACCTGTGGGCGCAGCGTGACAGTTGGCATCCCGACAACGAGGTGGCCTACATGTATGGCGCGCTGCGCAACAGATGCATCAGCCATCTCAAGAAAAATGTGCGCTATCGCGAGACGCTCGAAGAGTATCTCGAGGAGAAGCTCCGTCTGATTGACGAGGACATCGATGTCCACGAAGAAAACCTTGCTCGCATGGAGCAGATAATGGAGTCGTTGTCGCCGAGGACGCGTCTTATTGTGGAGAAATGCTATCTTGAAGGTCGCAAATATAAAGAAGTGGCCGAACTCCTGGACACGACTCCCGGCATGATACACAAACATATCAGTAAGGCTCTGGCGATATTCCGTAAAAAATTTCTGCATCGCGGGGGTACCGACTGAGCCGCCCGCTTGTCAACAACAATGAAATAACTATTATGAAAGAGGGCAGTGAACATGACATGGACACCCGCGATGATGACAACTTGCATCATGACGACGGACTGAATGACGATGAGCGTCTCATGCGGCATATGGTCGGGATGTCACATCGCAGAAAGACCTCACGCGTCGACACTGACGATGCGTGGGAGTCGTTCAGACGCGACGTGATTGCGCCTGAACGGGAGCGTAAGCACCGTTTCGGAGTGCTCCATATGGCCTTGGCCTCACTCTGCGGAGCAGCCGCCATGCTCGCCGTCGTGCTGGCTCTCGGGCTGCTGCCGGGCAAGAGCGACGTGGCCGGCCCTTCTGTAACGGGCGACTATATCGCGCTCAGTCATAAAGAATCGCCGGGACATGTGAGTCTGGAGACCGAAGGACGTGAGGACGTGCTCGATGTCTCAGGGCCAATCTCGTTTGTGCCCGAGCCGGAGGTCGTCGCCACAACTGACCGCTCTGACAAGTATCGTAAAATATCCACGCCCCGAGGCATGGGCGTGAAAATCATACTGCCCGACAGTTCGGAGGTATGGCTCAATGCCGACAGCTACATCGAATTTCCCGAACGCTTCCGCAAGGGCGCACGCATGGTAGCCGTCAGTGGAGAAGTATTTTTTAAGATTACACCCGATGCCTCCTCACCCTTTATTGTGAAATCGCCTCAGATAGACGTGAGAGTGCTCGGGACCGAATTTAACTTCAACAACTACACACCTGACAACACCCAGGTGGCACTTGTCAGCGGCAAGGTGGAGATACTCTCGCCCGAAGGCTCCGGACTTGCCACACTCTCGCCGGGCGAAGCGGCCGTGTGTGACGCCGACGGCAGCGTGGACGTTGAGAACGTGGACACCTACGCGCTCACCCAGTGGGTCGAGGGATTTTTCTATTTTGACGAAGTGCCGCTGATAGAGGTGCTGCGCGAGCTGGGCCGATGGTACAACATGGGCGTCGTGTTTCACAACCGCGAAGTGATGAGCAAAAAAGTCCACTTTTCGGCCATGCGCACCGAGCCCGTGGAGCTCGCAATCGAGAGCCTTAACCGGCTGAACATTGCCGAAATCAAAGTGGTCGGTCATGACATTGTTGTCGACTGAATTGTAGAAAAATTGATATAAATTCAAATATTTTTACACAATAGGGGTACTGATTCTATGAAATGGTTGTCTTTTAAGAAAAATTATACATCAACCATTATCATTTTATCACATGCCAACCAAATCAATCAAAAATCACAGCCTGTTAGGAATGTTAAGGCTGGTGGGACTGTTGATGTGCCTGTTCATGCTAAGCCCTGCGCATGCATCGGCTCAGAAAAATGCCGGCACTCCCATAACCTACAAGTGTGAGAACGAGAAGTTGTCAAAAGCTCTGAGCGAAGTGGAACGTCTCTCGGGCTACTATCGGCTACAGTATATCAGCGAGGATGTGTCGCCCTATCGGGTGTCGGGATCATTTGATAAGGCTACGGTTGAGACGGTAGTGACACAACTGCTGAAAGCGACACCTCTGCGCTACAGTGTCAACGGACGTTACATAGAAATTTACAATCCTAAGGTAAAGGCGGCGAAGACGTTCAGCATCAGTGGTTCAGTCACCGACGAGGAGGGCGAGCCTCTTGTCGGGGCCATCATAGCCGTCAGCGGCACCGACTATGGCGCGATAGCGGATATGGACGGTAAATTCTCGCTCAAAGTCAATACCGTCAAACCCGTATTATCGGTAAGTTATGTAGGCATGCTCACCCGTGACATCCCTGTGAGCGAGTCGGATGCCGGCAAGCCACTCAGCGTGGTGCTGCGCCCCGCAGTCGAAATGATGAGCGAAGTCGTAGTCACAGGCTATCAGGAAATCAAGAAAGAAAAAATGACCGGCTCGGTGGCGACTGTCTCGTCGGCCAAGCTCGAGGAACGCTACACCCAAAACCTCCTTGCCAATCTCGAAGGCCAGGTGGCCGGTCTCTCCACCTATGGCGGAAAGCCTGTGATACGTGGTGCCGGCACACTCTACGGCTCTACGGCCCCGTTGCTTGTAGTCGACGGTATGCCTATCGAGGGTAACATCGAGGACCTTAATCCCTATGACATCGAGAGTGTCAACGTGCTCAAGGATGCCGCTGCAGCAGCTATCTACGGAGCCCGCGCTGCCAACGGTATCATTGTGATTTCCACCAAGAACGCCAAGAAGCAGGGCAAAATCGACATCGACTTCGCCACCAATATCACCTGGTATGAGAAGCGTAATGTCGATTATGCCGACAACTACTACATGACACCGGCCCAGCAGGTAGCGGTGGAGAGCGACTATTATGACTACTATTATTTTAGTGGTGAAAAGCCCAACTCGCTTGCTGAAACAAAAAAAGACCTTAGTAATGGTTCCAATGTGTCACCGTTGCAATATGCCTATTATCAGCGAGCATTGGATGAGATAACATCGGCTCAACTTGAGGCGGTAAAGACTTCATTGGCGAGCAATAATTTCGCTAAGGATCTTGCAGATAATATGCTTAACCGTAGGATTGTACAACAATATAATCTTTCGCTACGGCAGTCATCGGATAAGGCTCGTAATAATGTCGTGGTCAATTATAGACACGATAATGTAGGCAAGTTCAATCATAAAAATGAATGGCTTAATGTATATTATAAAGGATGTTTTGACCTTGCCAGATGGATTACAGCAACAGTTAGCATCAATGGTGTATATTCTCATAATCAGGAATATGGAGGTGGCTATCAGACCGCGTATATATATGAGCCATTTAAAAATCCATCATATATGTCATATAATAATCCTGATGGAAGTGTTCGTCCGTTATATTATGGAGGTTATGGAAATGAATACACCCAATACTGGTCATTGCAGGACGGCATAGCCGACATGATAGTCAATCCCCGTCAGGAAGCTCGTGATAATGTCCAGACCACACGCCGTCAGGAGATGCGTTATCATGCCGATCTGCTCTTTAAGATACTTCCCGGCTTTACAGCCAACGCCCAGTTTATATATGAAGTCACAGCCAAACGCATGCGCAACTATGCCAATGAGAACAGTTGGTCGGCACGTAATATGAAAAACGGCTATTCTGTCTATAAAAATGGTAAGGTGCAATATCTGACTCCTGAAAACGGCGGAATACTCAAGACCGAGAATGTCGACGGCAACTATTGGACTCTGCGCGGCCAGCTCAATTATACACGTAAATTTTTTGATAAGCACGAGATTTCAGCAATTGCCGGTACGGAGTTTCGTCAGACAAAACTATGGGGTGAAAAGCAGTTGTTACTTGGCTACGATGACCAGTTGCAGACATCATCCAATCATACAGTTGATTTCAATTACTTAAAAGGGCTTGGCTATTCGGCTCCTTATTGGAAAATCGGTACATATTCAGGTTCGATAAGTTCCTTTCAGTTTGAGAAAGACAACGGAATAGTCCCGGAAGTAATGCATCGCTATGCGTCAGCATATTTCAATGCCACTTATACTTTTGATGAACGTTACAATGCGTTTGGCTCATTTCGTAAAGACTATGCCGATGTCTATGGTCTCAATGCCAAATTCCGTGGTAAACCGCTGTGGTCGGTCGGTGTGGGCTGGAATATCCATAAGGAAGACTTCATGCACGATTATATTTGGATTGACTTTCTCAAACTTCGCTATTCATATGGTGTGACAGGTAATATTTATCAGAATGCCACATCTTATATGACAGCTAAAACAGGTTCTTCAAATCGAGAGACAAACGCTCCATATGGTGAAATAGACTCTCCTGCGAACCCCAATCTGCGCTGGGAGCAGAATCGTACACACAATGTCGGACTTGATTTTAGTCTCATGAACTATCGTCTGCGTGGTTCGCTTGACTACTATCGCAAGGAAGGGCGTGATATTTTTGGGACAAAACTGCTTGATGCTACTACCGGCTTCTCGTCAATGAATGCCAATGTGGCCTCGATACTTAACAACGGAGTGGAATTGGCTCTTGGATATGATTGGATTAGAGCCAATAGAAGTGGAGATTTTTCGTGGTCTACCAACATGACGTTTTCTTATAATAGCAATAAAGTGACCTATGTTGAGAATCCTCAGACATCGGCTTACGGACTCATAAGCAGTCCTTATAAGACAAACTATCCCGTAAACTCCTTATGGGTACTCAGATTTGCCGGTATAGATGATACTCCTGGCCAAGAGGGACAATCGCTTTATGATGACGGTCACGGAGGCAAGAATCATAATGTATTTAGGTATGGTGATACCGACGCTCTTTCTTTCGGTGGTCAGACTGACCCAAAGGTTATTGTAGGTTTGGATAACCAAATCAGATGGCGAGGATTTTCATTGGGTTTTCTTGTCGCGTATTATGGTGGTCACAATATGCTGTGTCTGCCTTTCAATGATACATTTGAAGGTAGTTTCTATGGTACGATACCGGCTTATTATCTAAATGGTTGGACCCCAGATAATCCTACTGATATTCCGGCTATTGGACGATGGGCACATGCATCATCTACTGACGGAGCTCCCGGTTATTCGGATCGGGCTCTACATGACGCTGATTTCATCAAGTTTCGCAACATTGTGTTCGGTTATGACCTTCCTGCCGAAATACTTCGCCATATTGGCATAAATAATTGCTCGCTACGTTTCCAGATTAATGATCCCAAAGCTGTCTGGACGAAGGACAAAGTGGATTTCGATCCAGAGACAGGTGGACTGCGCACTCCTTCAAGCTATGTGTTTGGTCTCAATATCAACCTCTAAACCATCACAATCATGACGATTAAAAATATTTTTTATATAACGGCCATTTCAGTAGTTTCAATACTCTCGCTACAGTCGTGCGAAAGTTTTACCGATATTGATCAAAAAGGTAAGAACCTGCTCTCTAAGACATCTGACCTTGAGTTACTGCTGAATTATAATTACTATCTTGATTATGCAGATATGTCGACTGTCAGCGGTGATTTAATTAACGCTTTTGATTGTGGTTATATTCCATCGGAATTAACCAACACAGTTAAGACAAGTTCGGCCATATTGATTTCTCTTGATGAATCTGCGCATGCATCGGTGCTGCCTCAGATTAATAGTGGTGACAGTTACTATAAGAACTGCTATTCAGTCATAGGCCGTATTGCCAATCCTATATTGTCGCTTGTTGACGCGGCGGAAGGCTCGGAAGAACATAAAAATAGACTGCGGGCGGAGGCATATGCCATGCGTGCATATTTCCATTATTTTGCAGCTCAGAAATATGCCCGGGTCTATAATCCGTCGACGGCTTCAACCGAACTTTGTGTATCATATGTGACGGAAGATATGGATATCCAGACACCGACACAACAACAGACTCAGAAGGACGTGTATGATCATATAATCTCCGACTTGGATAATGCCATAGCTCTTGATGCATTACCAGAGGTTGCTGTCAACCGTATGCGTTTCTGCGCTGCAATGCCATATGCTGTCAAAGCTCAAGTATTGATGACTATCGGAGATATTAACGGAGCTGAGGCTGCAGCCAAAGAGGCCCTTAAGCATGGTGATGTGATAAATGATTATGGTACGTATATTGTTGATGATTTATCATATGATGGTTACCCAATCAAGTTGTTCGTTCCCGGTTCTCCAATGAATATGGAGGAGAATTATTTTGCATCTGCGTCACAGGTAGTGTTTAAACTGATCACTCCGTTCTGCGAAAGCATGCAGGAGGACGGTTCATATATAAAAGATTGTTTTATCTCTTCAGTCACGAGAAGTCGGGGTAAATATGACAAGGAAGATTTGGAAAATGACCGTCTGCAGATATTGCAATATAATGAAGTTAACTACGGTGTACCATATAATGTAGCTATGGACATGACATCCAATCATAATCAGATCGGTATCAAGACTTCTCACATGTATCTTATCTTAGCAGAGTGTGCCATAGAAAGGGATAGGATAGATGAGGCTATGGGCTATCTTGACAAGATACGTAAAAACCGAATCGCCCCTGAATACTATCATGATTTAAAAGGAACTGTCTCCACAAAGGCCGATGCTATCAGATGGCTTAAGATGGCTTGCCATGGTGAATATTGTTATTCGATATGGAATTTTATAACCCGCAAGCGATGGAGTAAACATGATGATTATAAAGAGACTTTTACACGTACTCTTTGTGGAAATACTTATGTACTTACTCCCGAGTCGGATATGTGGGTATTCCCGTTCCCGATAAGCATAATAGCTCAGAACCATAATCTTAAACATAATTACAATACCGCGCTATAGCATTATGAAACATTTATTAATTCCTGCCTCCGCTCTTTTGTTGCTTATCGGGTGTTCGGCTCCCAAGAGTGACAATACATTTACCATCAACGGCACTGTCAACGGAGCTGCTGACGGCGAATATGTCATTGCTTCAATCCATAACAGCATTGACGGAGTGGTAAATGACACGGTTGAAATCCATGACGGACACTTTACTTTCACAGGTGAAGTCGCTCCATACGGAGGATTGGCCTATATAACTTATGGCGAGGAGTCCGAGCCATATAAGGGTGACAATCAGACAGGTCTTTATTTTAGTCCGGGTGTGACGGAGATTGCCTTTGATAAAGGTAAGGTAAATCAAGCCATTGTCTCCGGCTCGCGTCAGCAGGAGATAGATGAGAGCCTCAGTAAATTCTATGAAGAGTATTGGGCGCGCCAAAAAAAGCTCAGAGCCGATTATGAGCAGGGACTTATATCCAAGGAAGAGTATGATAGACAGGCCGAAGCTGCCTTCCGCGAATTTCCCGCCACACAGGCAAAGTATGTAGCCGAGAATCCTGATACATATTGGGCCTACAGGATGTTACTATCATTATCATCCCGTTATGATGCCGAGAAGTGTGATTCGCTCTATACTCTTATTTCACCCGAGTTGAAGGCAGATGACAAGGAGCTTGCCGCAGCTCTCGAAGCATGCCGCGCTACGCAGCCCGGCAAGCCGGCTCCTGAGCTTAAAGGTCACGACCCTCTGAGAGACATTGATTTCAGCCTTGCGGATCTGAAAGGCAAATATGTCGTGATAGACTTCTGGGCTACATGGTGCAAGGGTTGTGTGATGGGACTGCCACATATCAAAGAACTTTATGACAAGTATCACGACAAAGGGCTCGAAGTACTGGCCATGTCGTCGGACTATGAAGTCAATGTCTGGAAGCAGTATATGGAATCGCACGACATGAAGGACTATTATAATATACTTGTGTTTGAGGATGCATCGACCGACGAATCGGGACGCATATTGAATGATTCCAGAGACAACCGTCAGTCTTGTCGCTATAACGTCACATTCATTCCCCGCACATTTCTCATCGGTCCCGACGGCAATATCATAGGTGACCTCGAAGGAGAGGACCTTGACAAGAAACTTGTCGAGATATTCGGTGAGTAGACTTCTGATTCAGGACTACGAACGATAACAGCTTCAAAAACATTCGTAATAACTCTTTACAGATATAAAGGGAGACAAAAGCCTCAAAAAGAGACAAAAGTTTTTTTGAAATCATTAAATGATTGGTTTATAATGAGATAAAAACTTTTGTTTCTTTTGAGGCTTTTGTCCTTTTGTATCTCTTTAGTTGGGCAAGGGGTTATTCCGAGAAGAAAGTGCGGAAGGCGCGGACTGTGTAGGCCTGGTCGATGGTCGAGCCGGTCTCGCGCACCGAATGCATGGCCCAGAGGGCGTTGCCCATGTCGACACCGCGCAGGTCCATCTGGGCGGTGAGTATGTTGCCGAGGGTGGAGCCGCCGGGGACATCGCTGTGGTTGACAAATGTCTGGCAGGGCACTCCGGCTTTCTCGCAGATGGCTTTGAATACGGCCGATGAGTCTGCATCAGTCATGTATTTGCATCGGGCGTTGATTTTGATTACAGGGCCTCCGCCTACTACGGGATGGTTGGTGGGGTCGTATTTTTCGGCATAGTTGGGATGGAAAGCGTGGGCATTGTCGGCCGAAATCATGAATGACGAGGCTATGGCGCGTGCAAAGTCTTCGTCATTTCCCCCGAGCGAGCGGGTGATGCGGCGGAGCATTTCGGCCAGTACGGGCGAGGCCGCGCCCTGCTTGGTGCCTGAGCCGGTCTCCTCATTGTCAAAGATAGCCATGACGCGGGTCTGTGGACATTTACCGGTAGCCGAGAGCAGAGCCTCGAGAGCGGCGTGCACCATGCTCAGGTCATCGAGACGTCCCGACGAGACGAGTTCTTCGTTCATGCCTGTGAGGCAGGCCGGGGTGGTGTCGTAGAGCGAGAGGTCAAAGTCGAGTATATCCTCAAGGCGGCATTGCAGCTTTTCGGCCACAAGGCGCAGCAACAGGTTGTCGGCTTCGGCGCGCTCCTTGACGATACCTATCACGGGAAGCATGTCTTTCTGGGCCGAGAGGCGGTTGCCCTCGTTGACAGCGCGGTTGAAGTGGATGGCAAGGTGAGGGATGGTGAGGAGCGGACGGTCAAACTTTACCAGTTCGCGGCGGGGGTTGAGGGGATCGTCGCTGCGCAACACCACACGTCCGGCTATCGAGAGCGGACGGTCAAACCATGTGTAGTAGATGGGGCCTCCATACACCTCGACGTTGAGTTTTACTATGCCACCGTCCGATACCATTTCGGGGTGGGGCTTGATGCGAAACGTGGGCGAGTCGCTGTGGGCGGCAATGATGCGAAATCCTGCCGACGGGACACCCTCGGCCACATCGACGGCAAAGACCGCACTGTCGTTTTTCACCATATAATATTTGCCTCCCGGCCTGATGTCCCAGGCCTGAGTTGGGTCGAGGCGTTCATATCCGGCAGCGTCGAGACGGTTGGCTACGGTGAGCGCGGCGTAGAAATTTACCGGGCTTTGGTCGAGAAACTCCATGAGTCCCCGGGCTATTGTCTTGGTTTCTTGCATTGGGGTGGTGCGTTATTAAGGTAAGTATGCGCAAATCTAATCAAATTACTTCAATCCTGCAATCCGGCGAGTCGAATTATCCCGGAGAATAATGTGTCGCTCCATGCCAGAGGATTCAAATAATCTCCTAACATCCAATATTTTTCATCTGTTTTATTGTCAGAATGGAAAAATCTCGCTAATTTTGCACCATAAATCATCCCCATCCCCAATTCACTTTAATTCAACCCATTTAAGTGAATAAAAAGTCGGGCAGTTCGTGAGAACAGCCCGACTTTATTTTTGACAGGGCAGGGGGCGGTAGCACTGTAACCTAAACTCCTTTTTCCTCATTATTAGTATCATTTTTGTTTATTATCTGACAAGATACGAATATATAGAAATCGTTCGATACATTTTTTAACAGTTGAATTTCGTCGATTTTGACGGGATTTTGTCTTATTTAGTAGAAGCATCATTAACAAGTCCGTATGTTCAGGAAGTCAAAGCGTAATACCGTAAGTAAGATAATCGAGGGTAATCTTGATTATCTCGTTCGTTTTGCATATTTCCGTCTTGGAAATCACGTAGAAGCAGAGGACCTTGTGTATGATGCGGTTCTTCGATTTCTGGAGAAGGCTCCTGATGATATTAGACCGGAAAGCGTCAGGTTGTATTTGTTTAGGATAGTTCACAATCTTTGTCTTGACAAGACACGCGCAGGACATAAGGACTGGGTTACTATCGATGGAATAGATGTCGAAGACAGTACAACAGACAGTCTCGATCTTGAAGATGCAGACCGTATAAATGCTTGTCTTGATAGTATTCCACAGCGTGAGGCTGACGTAATCAGAATGAATGTGATTGACAATCTTTCATTTGTCGAAATAAGCGTAATCCTTTCAATCCCCCAGTCAACAGCCAAGTCCAGGTATAGGTTGGGTATGGATAAACTCAGAAAACTATTCATTAACAATAAATTGTCATAGCATGGAAGATTACAAGGATATAAGAGAATTGTTGAGACCTCGCCGTGACATTAAGGCATCAGCCAAACTTCGTGAGAAAGTAAGATTGGCTATTGACAAGGATCGCAAGAACCGTATGTTGAAAAAATGGGTGTTTGGTGGAATCAGTCTGAGTGCTGTAGCCGCTGTTCTGCTGCTCATGCTTATTCCTTCCGGAATGTCAGCCAAAGAAATTCTTTCTCAGGCAATAGAAGCGATGCGTAATTACGAAAGCATTGAAATGATTGTCGATGTCAGAACCCGACCGGTGGAAAACTTCAGATATATCAGCCTTGATGATGAGTTTGTCACCCACCGGATGGATATTACGGTCTCTGACTCTCTATTAAGCTGGCGTATAGATAAAGGTGAACGTGTTGCCATGAGTGATGGAAGGGATATTTATACTTGGATTCCTTCTGTAAAACTTGGATTCCATATAACAGAGACCGAGAATGAGAACGTATTGGGGTATATGGCAAACTTGTTGACTCCACGTAGGATACTTGAGGCTGAATTGCAGAATTGTATCAACAATAATAATGCGGAATACAAAGTCAGCAAGTCCGGTTCTGAAATAATTCTAACCGTACATGCCTCACCACAGGGTAATTTTGAAAATCCTTATTTGCTTAATAGTTCTATCACCGAATCTGAAAATGTGCGCAGATATGTCATTGACGCTAATTCCAAGGAATTAAAAAGTGCGACAGTCAGTGTGATTTCGAGAGGACGCGAAGTCGATGTGCTTAAGGTCATGTCTATTAATTATGACAGTTATGGTCATAACTTATCCTTGCCTTATGATATTAAGTTTGTAGAGACTGAAAATCAGCCTGCTGGATTAAAAGAATTAAGTGCGGAAGAGGCTGCTACCGCTGTGCTCAATGCTTTTACTGTCTGGGATGAAACGATTCTTGACAGAGTGATGATACATGAAGTATCCGATGCGGCATATAAGGAACAATTCAGTGGGGCAAAACTGATTTCAGTAGGACGTTCTTTTACGTCGGGTTCAGGTCTCTCGATTTTTGTACCATATACTTTGAAACTTCGCGACGGCACCATGCGACGTCATAACATAGCCTTGCAGAAAACAGACTCAGGCGGTTGGGTTGTGGTCGGAGGCCTTTAACCGAATAACATCTTAATTCTCAATAGGTATGCCATTAAACAAATTAATGGCAGGGCTATTGCTCTGCCTGTGTTTTAACACTCTTTTTGCATCAAATCAGGCTTATAAGGGTGTAGTAAAGGATAATTCCGGAAATCCATTGGAATTTGTAAATGTCACCTTGATGGCACTTAATGATTCAACACTGATAGACGGAACCGTAACTGATATGACGGGTCAATTTACCATTCCCGGCAACGCAACTCCGGTATTTCTGCGAATTACCGCTATGGGGTTCGAGGATAAGATTATCAACAATCCTATCTCCGATATAGGCGATATCATCCTTTCGCCGGCATCCTATATGCTTGGAGAAGTTGTTGTGAAAGGTTCACGTCCTGTGGCTAAGGTCAAGGGTGATGGAGTACAGGTGACAATTGCTGATTCATACCTTGCCAATACCGGCACTGCGCTTGAAGTGCTTGGCAAAATGCCATTTGTGACTAAGTCGGGTTCTGAGATACAAGTTCTTGGAAAAGGCATCCCATTGATATACATTAACGGCAGGCAGGTCCGTGATATGTCTGAGCTTGATCAACTCGCATCTTCGCAAATCAAAATGGTTGATGTCGTAACTAACCCGGGAGCAAGATACGCTTCGACAGTCAACTCAGTGATAAGGATTACAACTGTCGCACCGATAGGAGAAGGATTTTCATTCAATGACCGTACGACAGTCGGATATAAACATTATGCCTATATGTTTCAACAGGTTAATCTCAACTGGCGTAAAAACGGTTTTGATCTCTTTGGCATGTTGAACTATGAGAATTACAGAGAGCGTCCCCGATTCTCGAATAAAACTACCCAATACCTTAAATCCGGGATTGTGCAACAGAGCAGTCACGGACGAGATTTTGCTAAATATCTTGTATATCAAGGCAAATTAGGCCTGAATTATAATTTAGCGTCCCATAACTTTGGTTTCTATTATGATTTCTCATATAAACCATCGACAATTTCCGGCATCGCGATAACTGACCGTTGTATTGACAACATATTTACAGAAACCCTTGAGGATTACTCTGATTCAAGACACCATAACCGTCAGCATCTGGCAAGTGCATATTACTTCGGGCAATTAGGTAAATGGAAGCTGTCTGTCAATATCGATGCCTTGTGGCAGATTAACGATAGGAATAATATGGACACTGAAATTTCAACTGTCAATCCGTCGCGGGATTTTACAACAACCAACAATGTCGGAAACCGTCTCCTTGCAGGTAATGTAACGGCTGCTTTCCCTGTCTGGAAAGGTGATTTGAAATTTGGGGCTGAGGTGATCGGTATTCATCGCACAGACAGATATTCAGGGAATGCAGATTATATCACTGACAGTGATATTAAGATAGACGAGACAACAACGGCTTTGTTTGCCGAAACAGAACAGACTTTTGGAGCAATATCGGCAAATTTAGGGTTGCGCTGGGAATATACTGATTCCAAATATTGGCAATCGGGACAACTTAGAGATGACCAAAGCCGTAAATATCATAATCTCGCACCATCAGCCTCTTTGTCTTTGCCGATTGGCAATGTCAATACACGTTTTTCTTATATGAGAAAGACATCACGTCCGGCTTTCGAACAACTTAGCTCGGCTATAAAGTACATTGATCGATACAGTTATGAATCTGGCAATCCTAATTTGAAACCTATTTACCGCGATTATATTTCTGCCTCGGCCTCATGGAAAGATATTGTTATGGAACTTGAATACTGTTCAACCAAGAATTATTTTAACGTGAGTTCGATATAAGAGTTCAGTTATCCAATAATAAAACAATCAGCCATTTAGCATAAAACTAAATGGCTGATTTTCTTGGTATTCTCGCGAAAAATTCGTAAATTTATAGTGTCCAATTATAACATTTACGGCTCAAGCCGAAATTCCGGTGCATGTAATTTTCAGAAAATTGTTAAATTTGCGGTATGAAAACATCGGAAGCATTCTGGATGTTCTTGCCCCAGGGGCTGGACGAACTGTTTGAGATGGTGCGCTTCGAACGTACAGAACAGGCATATGACATATGGCTTGATG
>NZ_CAJTCF010000057.1:0-27389 GCF_910574735.1 Duncaniella muricolitica
GTCTTTCGCTAATTTTATCACCAATGCCTTGAGTGCTATCGCTGCTTACTGCTTTTTCCCAAAGAAACCGTCTATCTCTTTGGAGTTTGTGACAGATAACCAGCTAACTTTGTTCTGATTGCTTATATCGAACTCACGTTATTTATCTTAACCTCTTGCGCTCCGGCCGTTACATAGCGGCGTTCTGAGTGGGGAGCGAAGCATTGGTGCGCTGGGCGCGCTGACCCTTCTGGGCGCGCTGACCTGCCTGCTTGCCGTTTCTTGTCTGGCGCATGCTCTGCTTGCCACCACGGGGTGAGCCAAACGGGCGGCCGCCCTGATTCAGATAGGCATTCTCAAGAAACTGCACATACTGGTCGGGAGTAAGTATTTCCTTGACCTTTGCGAGATACTCTTTAGTATCCTTTTTGCGCTGCTCCTTCATCTCTTTCTTTTCAGCGCGTTCCTTCTCGGCTATCTTCTGACGTTCGGCCTTGCATCCCTCGCGCAGAGCCTTCAGTTCGGCCTGCTGCTTCTCCGAGAGATTCAGTCCCTCAAACGGATTGGCCATCTTCTTGGCATTGGGCGCGGAGGCCACAGTCTGAGTGGCCTGCTGGGTGGTCGAGGGTGACTGGGCCATAGCTGAAGAGCCCATGAGGCCGGCGAGTACGAGTGCGATGCTTAAAATTTTCTTTTTCATTGTGTTCGTTCTTTTGTTCGTATTGTTGTCTGTTTTTTATCTATTTGTTCGTTCGTTCCGTTTTGCCGTCAGGCGGTCGGTTTATTATAAAGACACCATGAATAGGGATTAGTTTAAAATACAGATGCCTGTTTTAACATTATTTTAGAAAAACCGACCTTGTATGCTTACATAGTAATATTGTGTTATCTCGCACAAATTATTAACTTTGCGCCAAAGATTGGCATAATGACATTGACAATTCAACAATAATAAGAAGTAAATCGTTTCTACAATATAAAAAATCATAACATTCACCCAAATTTTCAAAAATTACATTATTCAGTAATAACAATTCCCGACCAGCCGCGAGGCCGGTAAAAAAGAATCACTTCACATCCAATTCTAAAGAACTATTATGGACAGCAACGAAAAGAAAGGTAAAAGACCCCGCATCGGTGCGCGCCCTTACACCGTAGATTCGCATGACGGTGGCGTACGCGACAACTCATCAAACGATTATGCAGCTTCGGCTGAAGGCAACTCAGAGGGACAGTCACAGAACACTTACAGCTCCCAGTCATATGGCGACCGCCAGCAGAGACCTTATCAGCCCCGCAACAACTATAACCGCCAGGGCGGCTATCAGAACAACCGCTATGGCAATCAGGGTGGCTATCAGAACAACCGCTACGGCAATCAGGGCGGCTATCAGCCCCGTCAGCAGGGTGGCTATCAGCCCCGTCCCCATGTGCCCCAGACCGAAGGCCACACCTCCGACAGTGCGGTGACCGACTCAGAGCAGAGCGAAAACTCAGCTCCTGCCACCGGCTATCAGCCCCGCAATAACTATAACCGTCAGGGCGGCTATCAGCCCCGCAACAATTACAACCGTCAGCAGGGCGGTTACCAGCCCCGTCAGCAGGGCGGCTATCAGCCCCGTCAGCAGGGTGGCTACCAGCCCCGTCAGCAGGGTGGTTACCAGCCCCGTCAGCAGGGTGGCTATCAGCCCCGTCAGCAGGGCGGCTATCAGAACAACCGTCAGGGCGGCTACCAGAACAACCGCCAGGGTGGCTATCAGAACAACCGTCAGGGCGGCTATCAGAACAAAGGTCCCCGTCAGAACCAGTATGGCATGCCCCAGGGCGGACGCAGTTTCACCCCGCGTCCCAAGCGCATCGAGTACGAGACTCCGCTGCCCGATCCCAATGAACAGCTTCGTCTCAATAAGTTCATGGCCAACGCTGGACTCTGCTCGCGCCGCGAAGCCGACGAATACATCCTCAAGGGTCTCATCAAGGTCAACGGCGAGGTAGTCACCGAGCTCGGCACCAAGATCAGCCACAGCGATGTCGTGGAGTATGACGGCAAGGTGGTGACCCTCGAGAAGAAGTGCTACATACTTCTCAACAAGCCCAAAGACTGTGTCACCACGAGCGACGACCCCAACGGACGTCTCACCGTCATGGATCTCGTCAAGGGCGCGTGTGAGGAACGCATCTATCCCGTAGGTCGTCTCGACCGCAACACCACCGGTGTGCTCCTGCTCACCAACGACGGCGACCTTGCTTCCAAGCTCACACACCCCAAGTTTGTAAAGAAAAAGATTTATCACGTATGGACCGACCACGACATCGCCGAGGACGACATGCAGCGCATAGCCGACGGCATCGAGCTTGAGGACGGCCCCATACACGCCGACGCCATATCATATGCCACCGAGACCGACCGCAACCAGGCCGGCATCGAGATTCACTCCGGACGCAACCGCATCGTGCGCCGCATCTTCGAGAGTCTCGGCTATCATGTGACTAAGCTCGACCGCGTCTACTTCGCAGGTCTCACCAAGAAGAACCTCCCCCGCGGTCGCTGGCGTTATCTCACCCAGGACGAGGTCAACTACCTCAAGATGGGTTCGTTTGAATAAAACACATACACTTATCCAATCATTATGAAGAAAACCACCGTCAAGGACCTTCTCTCGACCCCCGAGCTCATGGGCACGGAGGTCGAGGCCAAAGGCTGGGTGCGCACCCGCCGAGGCAACAAACACGTGCAGTTCGTACAGCTCAACGATGGCTCCTCGGTCAATAATATCCAGGTCGTGCTCGACATGACCCGCTTCACCGACGAGCAGCTCAAGCCTGTGACCACCGGCTCGAGCGTGCGTGTCACCGGCAAGCTCGTCGAGTCGATGGGCAAGGGCCAGACCTCCGAGATTCAGGCCGAAACAATCGAGCTTTACGGCACAGCCGACCCCGCCTCATATCCTCTGCAGAAAAAAGGCCACTCGCTCGAATTTCTGCGCGAGATAGCCCATCTGCGTCCCCGCACCAACTTTTTCGGCTCGGTGCTGCGCATACGCAGCTCGCTGGCCTTCGCTATCCATAAGTTCTTCAACGAGCGCGGCTTCTATTATTTCCACACCCCCCTCATCACAGCCAGTGACTGCGAGGGTGCCGGAGCCATGTTTCAGGTGACAACACTCGACCTCAACAATCTTCCCAAGGACGAGGAGGGCAAGGTCGACTACTCCAAGGATTTCTATGCCAAGCCCACCGCGCTCACCGTTTCGGGTCAGCTCGAGGGCGAGCTCGGAGCCACCGCCCTTGGCCAAATCTACACCTTCGGCCCCACATTCCGTGCCGAAAACTCCAACACTCCCCGTCACCTCTCCGAGTTCTGGATGATTGAGCCCGAGATGGCCTTCTATGACATCTCCGACAACATGGATCTTGCCGAGGAGTTTGTGAAATATTGTATCAACTACGCTCTCGAGCACAACATCGACGACATCCGCTTCCTCTCCGAACGCTTCGACAAGGAGCTTGAGGAGCGTCTGCGCTTTGTGGTCGACAACGACTTCGTGCGCCTCACCTACACCGAGGGTGTGAAGATACTCGAGGAGTCGGGACGCAAGTTTGAGTTCCCCGTCCACTGGGGCACCGACCTCCAGAGCGAGCACGAGCGTTATCTCGTCGAGGAGCACTTCAAGAAACCCGTTATTCTTACCGACTATCCCAAGGAAATCAAGGCCTTCTACATGAAGCAGAACGAGGACGGCAAGACTGTCCGCGCCATGGACGTCCTCTTCCCCAACATCGGCGAGATTATCGGCGGCTCGGAGCGCGAGGAAAACTATGACAAGCTGCTCAACCGCATCGAGGAGCTCGACATTCCCATGAAGGACATGTGGTGGTATCTTGACACACGCCGTTTCGGCACCGTGCCTCACTCGGGCTTCGGTCTCGGATTTGAGCGTCTTGTGCTCTTCGTCACCGGCATGACCAACATCCGCGACGTGATTCCCTTCCCCCGCACCCCGGGCAAGGCTGAATTCTGATTTTCCCAGGACAGACATTGACATAAGTCTTAAAAGAAACAAAAGTTTTTATTTCATGCGACATGGTGTTGTCGTTGAAATAAAAACTTTTGTCTCTTTTGAGGCTTATGTCTTTCCATATCTCCCTGCGTTGTGTCGGGTAGCTCTTTTTTTGACTCGATTTTGTAGATATTTTGATAACTTATTGTATCTTTGCGCATCACTTAACCGTACATTCGTTCATCTTTAAACCATGAATAAGATTTTATCCAAGGAGCACTTTTCGGAACACGTGGTCAAACTCGTGGTCGAGGCTCCAATGATCGCGCTTGCACGTCGTGCGGGCCATTTCGTAATAGTGCGTACAGGCGAAGGAGGAGAGCGCATACCGCTCACTATAGCCGATGCCGACGTTGAGCGTGGCACCATCACTCTTGTAGTGCAGGAAGTAGGCGTCTCGACCGCCAAAATCTGCGCGCTCGAGCCGGGCGACGAGCTCACCGACGTCGTAGGTCCTCTCGGACAGGCTACGCACATCGAGAAATACGGTACAGTGGTATGCTGCGGCGGAGGTGTCGGTGTGGCACCGCTGCTCCCCATCATCAAGGCGATGAAGGAGGCCGGCAACCGCGTCATCTCCATCCTCGCGGCCCGCAATGCCGACCTGATAATCCTTCAGGACGAGGTGGCCCGTTACAGCGACGAGGTAATCATCATGACCGACGACGGCTCGGCCGGACGCCAAGGGCTTGTGACTGCCGGAGTCGAGGAAGTCATGCAGCGCGAGAAGGTAGACCTCGTAGTGGCCATCGGACCCGCCGTGATGATGAAGTTTGTGGCTCTCACCACCAAGAAATACGAGGTGCCCACCATGTGTTCGCTCAACACCATCATGGTCGACGGCACCGGCATGTGCGGAGCCTGTCGCGTGACGGTCGACGGCAAGACCCGCTTTGTATGCATCGACGGTCCGGAGTTTGACGCCCATAAGGTCGACTTTGACGAGATGATGATGAGAATGAAGAGTTATAACCTTGACACACAGAAGAAATGAATCAGGATATGAATCGCGATGCAGCCTGGCGTGTGGCTCTTCGCAGTGAGAAAAGTGCCAAAGAGCGTTCGGCCACACCCCGCGTGACCATGCCCATGCTTCCGGCCGACTATCGTATCACATGCAATGAAGAGGTCAACCGCGGCCTCTCGGCCGAGCAGGCCGTGCTCGAGGCCTCGCGTTGTCTCGACTGCCCCGACCCGCAGTGTATGCAGGGCTGCCCTGTGTCCATCAACATCCCCGGCTTTGTCAAAAACATCGAGCGCGGCGAGTTTCTTCAGGCTGCCTCGGTGCTCAAGATGACCAGCGCGCTTCCCGCCGTGTGTGGCCGTGTGTGTCCCCAGGAGAAGCAGTGTGAGTCAAAGTGTATATACAACAAGATGAAGAAGTCGCCCGTAGCCATCGGTTACCTCGAGCGTTTCGCAGCCGACTTCGAGCGCGAGGAGCATGCCGTCAACCCAGTCGCGGTGGAGCGTCCCGCCCCCAACGGCATCAAGGTAGCGGTGGTCGGCTCAGGCCCCGCCGGGCTCTCCTTTGCCGGCGATATGATCAAGCGCGGCTATGACGTCACCGTCTACGAGGCTCTTCACGAGATAGGCGGAGTGCTCAAGTATGGCATCCCCGAGTTCCGACTCCCCAACAGCGTGGTCGAGGCTGAGATTGACGGCCTGCGCGCTCTTGGAGTGAAGTTTGTCAAGGATTGCGTCGTAGGCAAGACCCTCTCCTATGACGACCTTCACGCACTCGGCTATAAAGGCATCTTTGTCGCCTCGGGTGCCGGACTTCCCCGCTTCATGGGCATACCCGGTGAAAACTATATCGGAGTCATGTCGAGCAACGAATATCTCACCCGCATCAACCTTATGGGTGCCGGACGCCCCGGCGAGGATACCCCCGTGCTCAAGGGTCGCCGCGTGGCCGTCATCGGAGGCGGCAACACCGCCATGGACTCCGTGCGCACCGCGCGCCGTCAGGGTGCCGAGGCCGCGATGATAGTCTATCGTCGCAGCGAGGCCGAGATGCCCGCGCGCATCGAGGAGGTGGAGCATGCCAAGGAAGAGGGCGTGCAGTTCATGACCCTCTGCAATCCCGTCGAATATCTGGCCGACGACAAGGGCCGTGTGTGTGCCATGAAGGTGCAGCGCATGGAGCTTGGCGAGCCTGACGAGTCGGGACGCCGCTCGCCGCAACCTATCCCCGGAGCCGTCGAGGAGATACCCGTCGACCTTGTGATAGTGAGTGTCGGTGTGTCGCCCAATCCCCTCATCCCCCATGCCATCAGCGCGCTTGAAGTGTCGCGCCGAGGCACCATCGTGGTTAACGACGCCACCATGCAGTCATCGCTCGCCGACCTCTATGCCGGCGGTGACATAGTGCGCGGAGGGGCCACCGTGATTCTCGCCATGGGCGACGGCCGCCGTGCCGCCGGTGCCATGCACGAGGCTCTTTCATGAAATGTCTGAAGCGGGGTCTGTGTCTCGGATGATACAGCCCGCGACTTGAATGGATAAAACAACGTATGATATTATCTACCCGTAGAATACTCTTGGCGTCCTTGCCGGCATTGATGTTGTCGGCAGGGACACTTTTTGCTCAGCAGAGCCTCCCGGCCGAGGTAACTGCTGCCGTCGAGGCCGCAAAAAAAGCCCCGCGCAACCAGGCTCTCAACCGTGCCGCCGGCGACGCGCTTAAAGGGGCTGGACGCTATGCCGAGTCGATACCCTATTATATGAAAGGTGGCAACGCCGGCAACCTCGGTGCAGCCGAGGCCTCCTATTATCTTTATGATTTTGACAGTGCACGCACATACATTGACAAGTATATCGACAAGCGCACCGACGCCGAGGCCGACAGAGACCGCAACTACACCTACGGCATCGGCACCGAGCCAGTCGACTGGGCCGAATATCTCTCGGCCCGTATCGACCTGGGCCGTTCGATGCTCGACCGCGTGGAGAAGATACAGATTATCGACAGCATCAATGTCCCGGCCGAGGAATTTTTCGAGTTTGTCAAGATAGCCCGCAGTGCCGGTTCGCTGCAGAGCGGTGACGTCACGAGCCACATAGTCACGGTCGATGACCTCGACCGTCTCGGCATCGACGACATAGGTTCGCCGGCCTATCTCACCGAGTCGGGCGACGACATGATATGGGTCGGGCTCAACGCCGACGGCAGTTCGTCGATGTATGAGTCGTCGCGTCTTGCCGACGACAGTTGGGACTCGCCGCGCCGCCTGTTTGACTACAAAGGCATATTCGGCTCCGACAACGGCTCGGTCGTGTCATATCCATTCCTAATGGCCGACGGCACCACACTCTATTTTGCCGCCGACGGCGAGGAGTCTCTTGGTAATCTCGACATCTTCATCTCGCGCCGCGACGAGGACGGATTTCTCCAGCCTTCCAATATAGGCATGCCCTACAATTCGCCTTACAACGACTATCTCTATGCCATTGACGAGCAAAACGGTATCGGCTGGTGGGTCACCGACCGCAACGGAGTTCCCGACATGGTGACGGTCTATACTTTCATCCCGCAGGAGCTCCGCAACAACTATGATTCCGATACTCCAGGACTGACCGGTTATGCCAAGGTCAGCTCCATAGCCGACACGTGGGCCGAGGGTGCCGATTATGCCGAGGTGAAGAAGCGCATCGAGAAGGCAGCCGAGTCGCGTCGCACAGGTCCCTCGCGCGAGTTTGATTTCGCTCTTCCCGACGGTAGGGTCATGCACCGTCTGAGCGATTTCCGTTCGGCCATGGCTCGCAATCTCATGAAAAATTATCTGAAGGAGCGCGAGTATGCCGACAAGGCAGCCGCTACTCTCGAGGACATGCGCCGACGCTATGCGGCCGGTGACACGTCGCTCGCCAAGGAGATACTCGGTGCCGAAAAGTCGCTTGAGACCTCTCGCCGCAATCTGCTTGACATCTCCAACCAGGTGGTGAGCGCGGAGGTGATGTGAGTATGAAGTTTAAAGTTTAGAGTTGATTCTTTTTGATTAACCTTTTAATATTATGGTAATTACAACAGTAGTGCTACTTGCGGCGGCATTGATAATATGCCTTTGCGTGTTTTTCTATTACGTGCCGTTTTTCCTATGGATTTCGGCGCGGGTGAGCGGTGTGCACATCTCGCTCATGCAATTGTTTCTGATGCGCATCCGTAAGGTGCCCGCATCAATTATCGTGCGCGCGCTTATCGAGGCCCACAAGGCCGGACTCAACGATGTGAACCGCGACGACCTCGAGGCCCACTATCTGGCCGGAGGTAATGTCGAGAAGGTGGTCCACGCACTCGTGTCGGCTTCCAAGGCCAATATCGACCTCGGTTTCAAGATGGCCACCGCCATCGACCTCGCCGGCCGCGATGTGTTTCAGGCCGTGCAGATGTCGGTCAATCCCAAGGTCATCGAGACACCCCACGTCACAGCCGTGGCCAAGGACGGTATCCAGCTCATAGCCATAGCCCGCGTCACTGTGCGCGCCAACATACGTCAGCTCGTTGGCGGTGCCGGTGAGGACACTGTGCTGGCCCGTGTAGGCGAGGGCATCGTGTCGTCAATCGGTTCGTCAGAGAGCCACAAGCAGGTGCTTGAAAATCCCGACAATATCTCCAAACTTGTGCTCCGCAAGGGTCTTGACTCGGGCACAGCCTTCGAGATACTCTCCATTGACATCGCCGACATCGACATAGGCAAAAACATCGGTGCCGCCCTTCAGATAGACCAGGCCCAGGCTGACAAAAACATTGCCCAGGCCAAGGCCGAGGAGCGTCGCGCAATGGCCATCGCGCTCGAGCAAGAGATGCGTGCCAAGGCCCAGGAGGCCCGCGCCAAGGTCATCGAGGCCGAGGCCGAACTGCCACGTGCCATGGCTCAGGCTTTCATCAACGGCAACCTCGGTATCATGGACTACTATAAGATGAAAAACATCGAGTCGGATACCAACATGCGTCAGAATATAGCCAATCCTCCTTTGAATACTAAATAAAGTTTAAAGTTTAGAGTTTAAAGTTTATTTGGAGTTTAAAGGTCAACGTTTAGGGATTGGAGGCGGCTTGTGAGGCGCGCTCCAATCCCTAAACGCTTGTATGAACCTTTTTTATAATATATGAATTTACACGAAATAATATCCACTACACGCGATTATAACTTCCATTCCCACACCCAGTTCTGCGACGGGCGCGAGTCTATGGCCCGCATGGCCGGGCAGGCCCTCGCCTGCGGCATGAAGCATTACGGTTTCACGCCCCATTCGCCCATCCCGCTCCCCTCGTCGTGCAATATGTCGGCACTTGTCGTGCCCGACTATGTGGCCGAGTTTCAACGGCTCAAAGAGTTATATGCAGGCCGCATCAACCTCTATCTCTCCATGGAAATCGACTATCTCGGTGACCGATGGGGCGCGACCAATCCCTATTTTGACACCATTCCCCTTGATTACCGTCTCAGTTCGGTGCACTTCGTGTCCACACCCGACGGAGAGCGTGAGGTCGATGTCGACGGACGTCCCCAGAATTTCCGCGCCAAGATGGCCGAGCATTTTGACAACGACATACACTATGTGGTCGACAGCTTCTACGCCCGCACCCTCGCAATGATTGAGAAAGGGGGCTTTGACATACTCGGACACTTTGACAAAATAGGCTTCAACGCCTCCTCCTTCTCTCCCGGCATAGAGAACGAGCCGTGGTACAGACGTCACATCGACAATGTGATCGACGCCGTGCGTGCCACCGACATAATCGTGGAAATCAACACCAAAGCCTATCCGGCACCGGTCGGATCCACCCTAGCCCAAGAGGCCGTCTATGAACCGCGCCTGTTCCCGTCGCCCGACGTAATCCGTCGTCTCGTCTCGGCCGGATTGCCCCTCGCAGTCAACAGCGACGCCCACTACTCGTCGCGCATCACAGCCGGCCGCGCCGCCGCCTTTGCAATAATTGATGAATAACCGCCTCCACATATCACACCTGTTTACGCTCCTGCTGATGATGCTCGTCGGCACGGGCTCCATTCATGCCGACACTCCGGTCAAAAGGATGTCGCAGTATCTCGCCACGCTTAAAGATAATCCCGACAACATCGGCGCGCTCATCGGAGCCGGACAGATTTATCTCGACCTGTATGACTACGAGGGTTGTATCGGCATAGCCCGCAGGCTCGAAAGCATAGGGTGCAGCTATCCCGACAGCATCAATGCCCGCTATCACGCCAAGTTGCTGCTGGGACGTGCCAATATACATAAGGGCGATTGTCCGGAGGCTGTCGCCCAACTACGTAAGGCCATCACGATAGCCCAAGACCATTCGATGGTTGCCGAGCTGGCCGAGGCCACCAATGAACTTGGACTCTGCTATATCAATTTTGACATTGATTTCGGGCTCGGGCTCGACTCATTCAATACAGCCCTCAAGGCTGCCCGCGAGTCGGGCTCGCAGCAGTTGGCGGCCGAGATACTGTGCAATATCTCCGATGCTTATCTGTGGCGTCATGATTTCTCGGGCATCGGGTTTGTCGAAGAGGCCCTGACCATATCGAGAAACATCGGTGACAAGCGCATCATCCAGCGGTGCGCGCTTGCATTGGCCCATTACTCATGTTACAATTACAAGTATGGAGGCGAGATACCTGTCCTGCTTCGCAAAGTCCGCGACATACAGCTTGCCCACGGCTATCTGCCGGAGGGAGAGATAGAACTCGTCGAGGGCCGGTATCTTATGTCGAAAGGTGATTACAAAGGGGCGGAGTCACTGTTTGAAAAGGCTCTTGGCGGCGGTCTGTCAGAGACATCACCGCTTTCGGGTATCAGGATGTTGCTTTATAAGGGACATGCTCTGACAGCCTTGGACAATTATACCGGAGCCATAGACACCTATCGGGAGGCATTGAGGATAATAGCCGTTACGGGATATAAGGCCTATCGTTTCGAGGCTTATTCGGGTACGTCATTCTGTTACGAGAGGCTTGGTGATTATCATAACGCATTGGAATTTCTGCAAAACTATCAGCGTGGCATTGACAGCCTGTGGCTGAGCGAACAGGTGGTCAAGCTCCACCGTTATCGTCTTGAAAACGAGTCGCTGCTCAACACCTCCAGGCTTGAGCGTCAGGAGGTGGAGCTTGACACACGTCAGAAATATATAATGATACTCATCGCCATAGGTGTGGCCATGTTGGCCGTCATATGTCTGCTGTGGCATCTTTACCGTCGCAAGGAGAGCCTGATACGCATGATTGTGGCGCGTGAAAAGGAGGCTATGGTGAGGGAGCGTCTCTTGCGCCAGGCTCTCGATCAGGCCCGAGCCGAGTCGGCTGAGTCCGGAAAGAGTTGCAGTTGCACGGCGGTTATTGCAAAGGATAAAATCGAAGACCTCATGGTGAGGTTCAACGAACTGATGTCGGAACGCAAGGCCTACACCGACCCCGGCATCTCCATCAGGAGTATAGCCGAGGAGCTTCATACCAACCGCACCTATCTCTCCCAGGCCATTAACCGTACCTTCGGCAAGTCGTTTCCCCAAGTGTTGGCTGAGTATCGCGTGCGAGCGGCGATAGAGATGATAAGCGATCCCGAGTGTGATATGCCGCTCAAAGCGATAGCCGCCGATGTTGGTTTCTCGTCATCTTCGGTATTCTTCACCACTTTCCGCAATATCGTCGGAATGACTCCCGCCGCTTATCGCAAAGAGCAGACTCGTATAGGGGACGATGACGATGACAGGGAGTTGTGATTTGTCAGAATTTACGTTTTAGAATGTTTTTGTAAAGCGACTGAATGTATTGATATTCAGTCGCTTTTATTGTATGTTAAAGTGCCGGGATGTTAAATGTACGTATTCTGAGAATATTGATTGGAATTATATTTGAGATTTAAGTATTTTTGTGGGTGCAGAGTGTTAATGTTTAACAAAATTCACCATTTTTATATAAAATCTTAAATGAAACCAATCAGTGCTCTTTTAGTTTTACCGTTTATGCTTGCGTCATGCACGCATAAGGAGGATGTCCCGTTGCTCACGGGCACGATAGCCACAAATGACTCCGTATTGGTCACGGCTTATTACGACATAGACGGAGATATCTATCTCGAAGATTTCTCCACCGATTCGCTCGGCCGATTTACCTACAGTCCAACTATCCCCAAGGGCACAGACCTGACGCTCTATGTCAACGGGTCGACCTACGGAGTGCGTATTGACAACGGCGCGTCGGCAAGCATCACCATCGACTCGCTCGGTGAAGCGACCTTTGATGGTGACAACCGGGAGGAAAGCCGCTGGCTCAACGCTTGCTTCTCGGGCTATGACACTCGCCGTTACAAGCATATAATGGAGCGCGACGGAGCCTATGACCCGGCCAAATACACGGGTATGATAGATGAAGCACGTAGCACCACCGAGGCATTGCTGCCCGGGATTGCCGACGAAAGTCTGCGCGATTATTACCGGAGTCTCGGCGAGATGTTTTATCGCCGCACCAAGGCCGGTATACTCGGAGCTGACGCATTCTATAACAATCCTGACAACCGTGGCAAGTATAACGAGGAAATCGACTCGCTCAATCGCGTTGATCCTAACGCCGACGCCTCGCGTCGCACGGGCGCGCTCTTCAACTGGACGGCGACAACCATACCGTTTGATTTCAGCAATCCAGCAGAGACAGTCGACAGAGCCGAGGCGATAATCGACTCGCTTGTGACCAATCCGGCCAACCGACGTATGATTTACAACATATGTTCGGAGTTTATATTCAACATCAATTGTCCTGCCGAGGAACTGCGAGCATATATTTCGGCCTTCGGCGATCGCCTTTCAGCCCATCAGCGCGAGGTGCTCGAAAAGCGGGTCAACGAGATAGAGAGCCGCACGAAAAACGGCGACATGATACCCTGCGACCCTGTGCTCATCGCTCCCAATGGCTCCCGAACGATCCTCACAGAAGCCTGTGGAGGCAAACTGGCCTATATCGACATGTGGGCCACATGGTGCGGACCCTGCTGCGCGCAGATACCTTATATGGAGAAGATTGCCGATTACTATAAGGGTGACGACCGCATCGTGTGCATATCCATCTCGTGTGACGAAGATCTCGAGGCATGGCACAGGAAACTCAAGCAGGATTCGCCCGAATGGCCGCAGTACGTGTTTAACGGTGAGAGCGGCCAGCAGTTCATGACAGCTATGGGAGTCACCAGCATACCGCGCTTCATAATAATCAATCCCGACATGACCATTGCTGATATAGATGCTCCGCGTCCGCAGAGCGACGAGGCGATAAAGCAACTGATTGACAGCCTTATGACCAGATAACAAATCTCAAAACAATCACATTATCACATAAATCTTAATATGACAGCGAAACAATTAGCCTATCTGCTTGCCATGACTATGGCTACTGGGCTGCCGGCATATGCCGTGGCTCAGACCTCCGGAAACGTGGCGGATAAAGTAGCCCGAATCGAGCGGAGAAACATCATAGGAGCTGTCCTTGACAGTGACGGCGAGCCGTTGGCCGGTGCGACTGTAATGATCGAGGGCACTTCGCATGGGGTGGCCACCGATGCCGATGGTAACTTCTCGATACTCTCCGACAAGAAAAACACCGTGCTCGTCATCTCCTATATAGGCATGGAGACGGCACGCGTGGAAGTGCCGAAAGACTACAAGTTTCTGCAGGTGCGTCTGCAACACAAGACCACTATGATGGATGAGGTCGTGGTGACAGGCTATCAGACCATGAAGCGCGAGGCGGCCACGGGTTCCTATCAGACCATCTCGGCCGATGAGCTCGACAAGCGTTTCACTGGCAACCTTGTGTCAAACCTCGAGGGCAAGGTGCCCGGCCTCGTGGGAGCCGAGAAGGGTGAGTCGAGCATCGTCATACGCGGTGAGGGCTCGTTCTCGGCCCAGAACTCACCGCTCATAGTGGTCGACGGTCTGCCCATCGAGGGGGGCCTCAAGTCGGTCAATCCTTATGACGTGGAGAATATCACGGTGCTCAAGGACGCGGCCGCCGCTGCCATCTATGGAGCACGCGCGTCGGCCGGCGTGATTGTCATTACCACCAAGACCGCCAAGAAGGAGCGTCTGACAGTCGATTTCAACGCCGACCTCAACATCAGCGAGAAGTATGACTACTCCAATATGCACTATGCCACCGGAGCCGAGGCCGTGGAGCTCGAGTTACTTAACTTCAACGGCATGCTCAACGACCCCAATCCCGACTATCTCGCCTCGGCTGTATCGCGCTACAGGACAGGCAAGATGAGCATGCTGTCACCTGTGTCGCGTCTGCTGCTCGCCAATCATCTCGGAGAGATGTCGGATGCTGACATGAACCGTCAGCTTGACATCTATCGCGGCAACAATTACATGGATGAGTTTGAGCGTGTGCACGACCGCAACCAAATAAATCAGAATTACAATCTCGCTCTACGCATGCAGGGCAAGGTGATCAACTCGAGCATTGTGCTCAACTATTCACGCGACAACAAGGGTGTGCGCAAAGAGCACTCCGACGCCATAACCCTCAAATACAAAGGCGACATCAAGGCCGCAAAGTGGCTCGACATATCGCTTGGACTCAACATGATATCGTCGCGTTCCAAGACCCACTCCAACCGTTTCCTATCCAACACTTCTTTTCTGCCTTACATATCGCCCTATGACTCACAGGGCAATCCCACAGGCATGGAGTGTATAGTATATCCTGGCGAGAGCGTGTTTAATGACGCCCTTAACGAGCTAAAGGACCCGACTTTCAATATCGTCAACGAGATGAACTACAACTTCTCACGCTATCGTAACACCAATATCCGCTCCTATATCCACGCGCTCTTCAAGATATTGCCCGGCTGGACGGCCCAGGCTCAGTTTCAGTATGAGGACATTTATTCAAAGACCGAGACAGTGTATGACGCGGATTCCTATCACATGCGTACGCTCTATAATTTCGCCACCACAGTGGAGACCAAGCATATAGGTTGGGAGGCTAATCCCGATTTTGACTGGACGAGCATCGACGACATCATCGCCGACATGAACAATCCCGAGATAGGCCCCGAGCACATAGGCGAGCGCAAGGTCTATGGCAAGGCAGCCACCCACCATATACCCGACGGTGGTGTCAAGAAGTCGGCCTCAAGCCAGGCGGCTTACTATACATTCCGCGCGCAGACACGCTATAACCGCGATTTCGGCCCTCATGAGATTGACGCTCTCGCCGGTATGGAATTTCGTGAAAACCACACATCGAGCGAGGATTATCTCGTGTATGGCTACTCACCAGAGACACTCAACAACAGTACCATCAGTGCCGACTGGAATTATATAGGCAAAACCTATACAGGCGTGCTCGGCTCGGATTATGCCGGCTATCAGGGCAGTTTTCTCTTCACTCCGGCCTCAAAGTTTCCCGAAGTTCTCCATCGATTCTATTCAGTGTATTTTACAGGCAACTATGTCTATGACCGCCGTTACTCGCTCTCGGGCAGCTATCGTGTGGACAAGTGTGACCTTTTCGGAGCCGATCCGAAATTCCGCGGCCGTCCGCTGTGGTCGGTCGGTGGCTCGTGGAACGCGCATAACGAAGCGTTCATGAAGGACTACACCTGGCTCGACGCCCTTAAGCTCCGTGCCAGCTATGGCCTTACGGGTAATATTGACTCGTCAATCTCGTCATATCTTGTGGCTACGATTACGTCCAACTATGTCAACAAGCTGCCTCAGGGCAATGTGCAGACTCCGCCCAACGACCAGTTGCGCTGGGAGAAGACCGCCACATGGAATCTTGGCCTCGATTTTGCACTCTGGGGCTATCGTCTCAGCGGCTCGCTTGACTATTACCACAAGTCGGGCTCGGACCTCCTGACCGATGTCGACCTCGACATGACCACAGGATTCGAGACACTCAAAATCAATGCCGGCAATATGGTCAACCACGGAGTGGAGCTCCAGCTCAACGGTCATATACTCGAGGCTAAGTCGCGCAATGACCTTGGCATCAACCTCGGATTCAATATAGCATGTAACACCAACAAAGTCACGAAGATATTTCACAATCCGTCATCAGGCACCGAGAATCTGAGTTTCAGTCTTCACGAGGGTTATCCGCTCAACTCGCTCTTCTCAATCCGCGACCGTGGCATGGTCGAGAAAGACGGCACCTACTACACCGGCTGGGAGGACAAGGACGGAAATCTGCACGTAGGCAATGTTGCGTCGGAGCTCACCATCGACGACTGTGTGTATTCAGGCTCCACGACACCCAAAATCAGCGGGGCCCTCACGCCGCAGATAACATGGAACGGCTTTTCGCTCGAGGCCATGTTTAACTTCTATGCCGGCCACTATATGCGCACGGGAGCCGAGCGTTGGGAACGCGACACCGGCTCGGAATGTGGCTACACGGCCTTCATGGGTTTCGGTTCCATCAACTCTGAGATGCTTAACTATTGGCGCGGCGACGACACTTATCCGGGTAACGGATATAAAGGGTCGGACTATGCGACAGTGAGCCATACCACCTATTATGCGTCGAATGTCAAGCATGCCGACTATATGAAACTGCGCAGCCTCGTGTTGGGCTACAATTTCTCGCCCGCGGTGTGCAGGGCTGTCGGACTCAGCGACTTGCGTCTGCGCCTGCAGATGAACAACGTGTTTACCTGGGCACGCAACTCGCTCGGTCTTGACCCCGAGGCGGTAAGTTTTACAAGCGGCTCCAATATACTACGCACACCGCGCAGCTACACGATGAGCCTATATTTTAATCTCTAAACAGCATGTAATCATATGAATAAATATGGATTGATAGCCCTGTCGGGAGTCATGGCGTTAGCCGCCGCGTCGTGTGACGACCAGCTTGACATAACGCCCAAAGGGCAGACCACACTCTCTAATGTTAATGACCTCGAGACCCTGCTCAACCAGCGGTTCACGATATTTACCAACCCCACTGAGATGGAGGTGCTGTGCGGCATACAGCTCACAGGTTATCCCACCATAGGCCAGCAGCTTACCGAGACCAATTCGTTCAATTACGCGCTCCTTAAAGGTGACGAGAGCGTAGACCGAGCCAATCTTACCGACGGCAGTAATTGCGAGGACTTGTATCAGTCTATCTACTCGATGATGAAAAACTTCAACATCGTCATAGCCAATGCACCCGACGCAAGCGGGAGCGACGCCACACGCCGACGCATCATCGCCGAGGCCAAGGTGTTGCGCGCGTGGTATCACTTCCTGGCTGTCAATGTATTTGCCGAGCAGTATGACGAGGCAACCGCAGCGGCCAAAGGGGGTATTGCGTATGTCGACAATATCAATACCACCGAACAGAAAGTGAAGCTCTCTGTTGCCGAGGTCTATGACCGCATGCTTGCAGATTGCAGCGACGAGGTCATAGCCGATCTCAAGCAGGGCTCGGTCGGTACGGTCTACCGTTTCGGCAGCGACTTCGGCTACGGAGTGCGCGCCCGCATACTCTTCCAGATGAAACGTTATGACGAGGCTCTGGTCTATGCCAACAAGGCTCTGAGTGTCAACGACAGAATCGAGGACCGCTCGTCGGTCATAGCCGACGGCATATGGAATCTGTCATATGAGTCCGACAACAACTATATGCTCATCCATTGTGATGCATCCTCTAATCTCGGTGATATGTATTTGGTGGTGCTCACGCCCGAGACCGTCGCGCTCTTTGAGGACGGCGACTTTGTCAAGGACGGCATATATAATCCGCAGGAAGGATGGTCTGACATATACAACATGTATGTCTTTCCGGAGTGTCTGATGTTTGTGAGCGGTGACATACGCTATAATGTGTGGGGGCTTAGGGCCGAGTCGATGTATTATGTGGCCGCTGAGTGTCTGATACGCACCGGCCATATCACGGAGGGACTTGCCAAACTTGACGCTGTGCGTCTCAAGCGCGTCTATTCGCCCGAGATGTATTCAGCCTTGGAGAATGTCACCGAGGAGCATGCCATGGAGCTGTATCAGAGGTGCCGCAGCATAGAGTTTGTCAATACGTTTGAGAATTTCTTTGACCGCAAGCGTTGGAACACCGAGGACAAGTATCGAAAGACCATTACGCATGACCTTCAGCAATATGGCACATACAGCATAGCCCCTGAGTCGTCGTTGTGGGTGTTTCCATTCCCGACCAAGGCACGCAACATGAACCCGACCCTGACCAATAATTATTGAACAGACCCGCTCTAAACGGGAGATACAAAAGTTTCAGAAGAGACATAAGAAACATAAGTTTGTTATTTTAAGTTGAGGACGAAGGGAAAAAAGTATATAAAACTAACCCTCTGTCTTGTAATTAAAAAAACTTATGTTTCTTATGTCTCTTCTGAAACTTTTGTGTCTATTTTTTGCGATGCTGTGCGGCATTATCGCACTGTCACATAAGTCGTGGTCATTTTACCTCAAAGCGGTTGGTGCGAGGCTTGGGGATGGTGTCGGAGGGGATGGCCGGTGTAGTTGCGGCAGCGGGCTCGGTGCCGTTCTTGTCATGCGTTTTGTCCTCGGGGTTGTCCTCTCCGTCGTTGTCTTTATTCTGCTCTTTTTTCTTTCTCAGCGGACGCAGAAAGGAGAATATGTTGTCAAAGTCGCGTTTGAACACTACGCCTATGCCCTGAGTGGTCAGCGCGCTCTTCAGATAATAGTTCTGGTCGTTGTAGCGGTTATAGGCCTTGAGCTGTATTGTGCCGGCTCGGTTGAGCAGATAGCGTATGTCGAAGTCACCGATGAAGCTGTTGTTGTTGAGCGACTTGTCGCGATAGCCGAGGTTGCCGTTGAATAGCAGCCGGTTGTCGAGAAGCTGGCTCGAGAGGGCTACGTCGACCTCCACGTCGGAGAAGTCGCCGCGGTCGCTTCGTATGGCTGGAGCGATGCTCCACTTGTCGCTGAGCTGTCCGAGCATCGAGCCGAGGCGCGACGAGAGGGTCGAGGAGGCTACCGACACGAGTTCGTTGCCGTGGGTGGTGGCCATGTATTCGGGCGTGTAGAAGCGGTCGAGCGCGAGCAGATAGATGATCTGGCGCGACATCATCTCGTCGGTCGATATGATGGATCGGACTTTGCGGTAGGTGTCGGCTGTGAGTGTCGGAAACTCGAGGTCAAACTTTATGTCGGGCTGTCGCATGTCGCCTGTCACAATCATGATGGCGTTGACGCGGACGTTGGTGCGTGTGAGCTCCCGGTCTTCGAGAAACGACTCGTCGAGGTCGCTGAGGTTGGCGTTGAGCGAGTAGGCCGCACGAATGTTTAGCTGTGCGGCATAGGGGTCGCCGAGAAATGTTATGCGGCTCCCTTCGAGGATAGTGAAGTCCTTGATGATGATGTCCTGGAGGGTGAAGTTGTAGGTGCCGCGGTTGAGAGTGTATTCGCCAAACATCTCCAGCTCGCCGTCAGAGGCATAGTTCATGCGCAGATGTCCGGTGCCGTGGGCGGTGATTTTGTCGCCTCCGATTGGGTCCATGATGAGGTTGAGGGTGGCCTCGGGGGTGATGTCGACGTTAAACTCCATGGCGTAGGCTGTGGGAGGTCCCTGTTCCTGACGGTTGATGCGGTCGCGGAGCTGGCGCACGATGAGCGGTGTGGGGTCGAGGGCTGCGATGGAGTCTTTTTTGGCGCGGTCGCGGTCGCGCAGTTTGATGAAGTCATACTCCACCGAGTGCTCGGCGTCACTGAGCACGAAGGTGAATGTCGAGCCGGGCGCGGTGCGCATCTTCACGCCTATGTCTATTTTGCCCGGGACGCCTGTGACGGTGGCGGAGCCGTTGCCGTAGATGCGGCCATACCATGGGTCGGAGGTGTCGTGCTCGCCGATGTCATAGACAAGCATGTCGGAGGCGTCGGTGATATTGAAGGTGAAACTCGGCTCGTGGAAATATTGGTGTGACACGCGTCCCGAGAGTTTCGCGCTGTTGCCGTAGCGGTCGTTGAGGGTTACGTTGTCAAATGTGATTTCGCCCGGGGCTATGTGCACCGAGTCGCTGACGGTGTAGACGGTGTTGGTGAAGTCGAGTTTCATGCTCAGATCGCGCACGTAGATGTCGCCTTCGAGGTCGAGGTCCTTGAATGTGCCATAGAGCCTGGCGTCACCCGAGATGAGGCCGTTGACGCTCGAGGTGAAGGCCGACATGAAGGGGAGCATGAAGCCGGCGGGGGCTTCCTCGGCCGAGAAGTTGAAGTCGAGTTCTTCGGTGAAAGGCTTGATGGTGCCCGATATGGTGGAGTGTTTGCCGTTGAGGCCGGCGATGTCCGCGCCGATGGTGATGGTCTTGGTGTTGTTGTCCCACCACGAGTGTATGTCGCCGTCGCCAAAGGTGCAATGGTTGTAGCTGAGGCCTTTGACGAAGAGACGCGGCGTGTAGAGCACAGGGTCTTTCGAGAGGAGTGCCTCGGCATAGACGCGGCCGGTGGCTCGTCCGCCGAAGTTGACGGCGTCGCTGATGGCGAGTGTCTCAAACACGTAGTCGAGGTCGATGTCGTCGAGCGATACCACCATGCGGCTCAGCGAGTCGGCTGCGGCCTCACCGTTGATGGCGAGAGTCTGGCCGGGGCGTGTGGCTCCGAAGTCGCTGACGTGTATGTGGTGGGGACGGATGTCGATGCGTGCCGGAGTGACATGCCAGGCCGAGTCGTTGAAGACGAGGTCGGTGGGCATGAAGCGTATGCCTGTAAGGAGGCCGTCGTCATCGCGCGAGAAGGCTGTCGAGAAGCACAGGTCGCCGTGGAAATCCTTGGCGCGGTCTATGCGCCAACTGATGGATGTGAGCAGCGAGTCGGTGACTCCCGACGAGTTGAGGTTGAGGTCCATAGGTCCGTTTTTGGTCGGGACTATGGTGTGAAATCCGAGATAGGAGGTGCTGTCGTTGCCGTCGATGCCCGCGCTCAGGGTGGTGTTTTCGATGAGCTTGTCTTTCTGCTTGAGATAGGGGGCGTTGAGCAGCAGCGAGGCGTTGCCGCTGTCGGCGTCGGTCCTGGCCGAGAGCTGCACGGGATATATGACCTCGACGGGGAGTTTGACAAATCCTGAGAGGGATGAGTCGGGGTTGACGGTGAGGTCGAGAGTTGCCATGCTCGATATGGAGCCGTCGGGCGTGAGGCCCGGCAGCAGCGAGGGGAAGGCTTTGGCGCATAGCAGCTTAAGGTCGTAGACCAGAGCGGGATAGGAGTATCGGCCTTTGAGCGTGAGGTCGAGCGGCCGGCTGCTGAAGGTGAGCGAGTGGACCGAGTCGCATGCCATCGACACGATGTCGATGCAGTCAAGATGCAGGGCCGGGGCTGAATGGTCGCGGGCCGATGAGAAGTCTATGTCGCTGATTTTGACCCATCCGTCCATGTCGTCGACCTTGCGGCCTGTCACTGAGGCGTCGATGTCGGCCGAGAGGCTGTAGCCGCTGTAAGGGCCCGAGGTCACGAACGGCGCGAGGTCAATGTTGCGTATGTTGGCATAGAGTTCGGTGAGCGGGTGGTCGCCTTTCGTCTGATAGCCGCCCCTGACGGAGAAGTCGGCCGTGGGGGTGTGGCTGTCGATTGCGGCGTCAATCTGATAGCCGGCAAAGGTGGCGTTGGCCGTGATGTCGGAGTAGGGGGTGGAGTTCCAGGTGGCGTTGTCGATACGGAGTTTGGCTTCGCCGTCAATGGCTCCGGAGCGTCGGATGGACAGGTCGGCCGAGGCCTGGAGCGACACGTCGGTGAGGGGACGGAGCGCGGGAAGAAGTCCCGAGGGGTTGAACTCGGAGGCTGTGACGATGCCGTCGACCTTGACGGGAGCCGCGGGGGAGTCGCGCATTATGCCGGCGTCGATGTCGATGCTGCCGGCTGTGGTGATGACGGAGCCGTTGAAGTCGAGACTGCGATTGTCGGCGGCCAGTCGTCCGAGCAAGTTGATGTCGCCGAGCGATGCGAGCGGGGTGAGTTTTCGGGCCAGGGCGCGCTCTTTGTCGCCGAGTGAGGTGAGTATCGAGAGTGTGGCCGGGGCGTTGAAGTTGGCACTGATGCGCTCCAGATTGATTTCAATCGAGTCGTTGGCGTGGTCGAGATTGCTCACGAACCCATTGAGGCTCAACCAAGTGTCCTTGTCGCGTATCGAGAGTGAGAGTCGCGGTATGTCGACGAGAGCGGCGTTGCCCTCGGCCTCAAGCTCGATGTCGGCGATTAGGTCGAGCCCGTCAAGGGCGGGCATGAGCGGCACGAGGTCGGCCGAGGCTATGTGCGAGCCTGGGAGTGTGGCTATCTCCGTATTGATTTTTTTAGGGTCGAAGCCCGGAGACAGCGGTGAGGAGCTGACGGTGATGTTGTCGAAGGTCAGCGACGAGTGGGGCATGTGTAGCCCGAGATTCTGCACGGAGCAGCCCGCGCTGTCGGCATAGAACAAGGCCGTGAGCGAGGAGAGGGTCAGGCCCGAGCGGTCGTAAGCTCCGAGGCGTTTGATGTCGAGACGGATGTTGTCGTTGGATATGCGTGGGGCGCGCAGGTCGGCGCGGATGTCGCTCACGGCGATGTGGGAGGGGTCGAAGTGTCCCTCTCCGCGGGCCGGGGCGTCGAGGATGTCGTAGGTGAATGACGAGCGTCGTATCACCAGCAGGTTGACGGCCAGGTCGAAGGTCGATTTGCCGCCCGGTTCTTTTTTTCTGAACCGTTCGATGATAGGAGCGATGTTGAGGGGCGCGCCGACAGAGTCGCGCCACAGATGGGCCTCAAGGTCAATGATTTCGGCATATGTCACCACTGGATGGCGTTGCCAGAGGCTCTCGGTGATGCTCACGCCTGCGCCGAGATGGCCTATGCGCAGGGGCGTCTTGCCGTCTGTATCGCTCACCGACACGTCGGTGAGGACTATGCGGGTGAAGGGAGAGTATTCCACGCGGCCTATTGTGACACGTGTGCCGAGCAGGGCTGTGAGTTCACGCTCGGCGCGGTGTCCCATGTAGGACTGCACGCCCGGAATTGAGAGGGTGATATACAGCAAAGCCGGCACTGCCAGAGGCAGCACCAGCAATATCACCAGGACGGTGCGCAGAATCTTGTAGAAGGTCTTCACTAGATTACCTTTGCCACGGCCGAGTCAAGGTCGGCGATGTCGAGCACGCGCTCCACAAGTTCGCCTTCGCGGTTGAATACAAAGGTTGTGGGCACCTGTGCGACATTGTACTGACGGAGCACTTTGCCACCGTCGGCCACACTGTTGTAGACTGTAATCCAGGGGAGATTTTTGGCGGCCTGCTTCCATGCGTATTCATCCTCGTCGACCGACACCTGATAGATTTCGAGTCCGTTGGGATGATATTTGCTGTAGACCTTGTTGAGCTCGACATTGAAGGCGGGCGACCAGTCCGCGCTGTAGGCTGTGAAGCTGAGTATCACGGGACGTCCGCTCTCGGTGAGTTCGAGGAGCGAGTGGCGTTTGCCTGTGTGGTCATAGAGGTCTATCTCGAAGGCTTTGATGAGCTGGGCCTGCATGGCAGAGCCTTCAGCCGACGATGAGGGGCGACGGTTGCGCAGGAAGAGCGAGGTGAGATATTTGGTGCGCGGGTCGTCGGGACGCTGAGAGTTGAACGAATTGGCCACGGCACCGATGATGCGGTTGTCCATAGGAGCCGAGGGGTTGTAGAGAGGAGTGTCGCCGATGGTCTTTCTGATGATGTAATAGCTGACCACGCCTGCGGGGTCGGCGAGAATCATTCCGGCGAGCTGACGCTTTAGCTCCTCGTCGGCCACCATGGTCTTGACACCTTTGGCGGCGGCTGCAGCGGTGAGCATGCTGTCGACACGGGCCAGATTGACGGCCTGGGGCGAGCCCGAGAGGGTGTGGTTGGCGGCTATGTCGGGTGCCGTGGCGTTGATTGTCACTGTCTCGATGCTGTCGACGGGAAAGTAGACCGAGCTGTCGCCCACACGCAGGCGGAAGATGTCGGGATAGCCGTGCACATCGCCGGCATAGTCGAGCTTGCCGTTTTTGGCGTTGATGGTGTCGACCACATACCAGTAACCCTGGTTGTTGGCTTCGAGAATTATGTTGTCATCTTCCGAAAGGCCTTCGATAGAGCCGTTCAGATGCCATTTAGGGCCGTTGTCGGAGCATGACACAGCCACAGCGGCCATGCCGAGGAGAGCAATAAGGAATATAGATTTCATGTCGTAGGATGGTTTTCAGGGTAAAGTAGCTGCAAAGATAGCGATTTTCCCTGTAAATATGCTCTCGACATGGTTAAAAAAGGAGATGCCGGAGTCCCAAAAGCGACAAAAGCGGTAAAAGTCTTGGCTTTGGGGCCGACTTTTGCCGCTTTTGATACTTTGGTATCCCGCGGGATTGTCAGTTTTTGGTGTTCATGTGCTGTATGCGTCTCAGTTCCTCTTTCCGTTCGCCCGACTTTTCATATGACCGGCCCATGAGCATGAGCAGCGAGCCTATGAGTATGATGGCGCAGATGGACAATGCTGTGGCAGTTGTGGCAAAGGCCACGGCTCCCGAGAGTATGATGATGAGATAAGCGAGCACTACGCCGATGAGGGCGACAAATCCGATCCAGAACAGAGCTTTACCTAAGGCTTTCATAATGCTGATAATTTTTAAAACGTGTAAGTAATCATACATATATAATGAAATTACCTTGCTAAAAGTTGTCGGTGGAGCAGATTTTGCAGTCAGACGGGTGTTGTTAGCCGGCGTATGTGGTCGTCGAGCCGCGGGGTGTCGGTAATCTTAGTGTGGGCGGGCAGTCCCATCACGAATCGTGCCACTCCGTCAAATCCGTAGACCTTGACTTCGAGCAGCCAGGGGAAACGCTTGCTGTCAGTGTAGTCGGGGTTGCGGTGTAGTATGCTGTTGACGGGGCTGTTGTCATCGTGGAGGCTGATGCCACACTCCTCGAGCAGCAGACAACGGGCATAGTCGGTGAGTTTGACTCGGACGGGGTCACAAGACAAAATGGCAAAACGCCGTAAAACGCTGAAATCACTTGATTTTCAGCGTTTTTCTTTTTTTTTGCCCAAATCGAGGAACACTGAAAAATATTACGGTCGGCTGTGAGTGATGTGTGAGTGGTCACAATTGTGAGCGATTTCACTCACAGTTGATTATTCTTGACTGTGAGCTGACTGAAACACATGATGTTACCATCATATACCCGTTCACAAAGTGGGGTTTTCAGCGTGGGAACGAACCTTTGACCCGGTTTGGGTCGCAATTCCAGAGTTTTCTAAACACACTTTAACTCTTGAAAGATTTATTAACGTAGTTTCATCCGCAAATTCAACCCTCAACATTGATTTCTGCGTATTTCAGCATTATTTGCTGTGAGTGACAATTCACAGTAGAGTGTAGTGATATGACAGGATCATAGCCAGCGCACATACATATACTTCAACGGACTTCATCGTTTTGATGTGTCGAAAAAAATGATTATATTTATATAACCATTAAACCACAAACGTATGACATCCGATTCTTATTTCACTCTTGGCTTCTATGTGCGGAAGCCACAGACAGGACGGGCGGAATATCCAATCTTTGCCCGCATATCGGTGGCTGGACAAGCTACCGAGTTCAAAATCGGTCGCACCGTTGACCCGGAAAATTGGGATGCCAAAAAGCATCTATGCCGTGGTCGCTCTCGCCGTGACCTTGAACTGAACAAGTACCTTGAACTGGTGCGCTCCAAACTTTGTGATATTCACAATATGCTCATCCGAGAAAACAAGCCTGTCAACCCGGCTATTCTGAAGTCGCTGTTTCTCGGTAACGGAGAGAAGCCAAAGATGATGATAGAGGTGTTCCGTAATGCAAACGAGATACGCAAAGAGGAGTATGAACGTGGCGATATTGTGAAAGCCACTTATCAGCGTTGGAGTCGTTGTGCCGACTATATGGAGGAATTCTTCAAAACAAGTCTCAACACTCCTGACATTCCAATTAAGGACGTGACTTCTGGCATACTCGACGACTTCCAGCATTTCCTGCGCATGAAGAAGGCGTGCGCCAACAACGCGGCAGTACGCTATCTGCGATGTGTAAAGAATGTGATGCAGTATGCACTGGCACATAAATGGATTGAGCATGACCCTTTCATCGGAAAGAAGTACCAGCGTACATACAACGAGCGTCAGTTTCTTACCGAGACAGAACTGAAATCAGTCATGGCTCTTGACCTGAAGGAAATACCCCGACTTGAAATAGTACGTGACACATTCGTGTTCTGCTGTTTCACAGGACTGGCCTTCTGCGACATGAAGACTCTGTTACGTTCCGACATACAGGACGATGACAAGGGTCACACATGGATACGCAAAGCACGTGCCAAAACCGGTGAAATGTGCATAATCCCTATGCTGGCTGTTCCCAGTCAGCTTATAGAGAAGTATGCTAATCATCCTACGGTAAAGGAATCGGGCGTGGTTCTTCCTGTAATTACCAATCAGAAAATGAACGCCTATCTCAAAGAGATAGCAGACTTGGCAAAAATAAAAAAGAACCTGACCACTCACGTTGCACGCCACACATTCGCATCCATGTCGTTGTGCAACAACGTGTCTATCGAGGTGATTTCAAAAATGCTTGGTCATTCCGACATAAAGACAACGCAGATTTATGCGAAAATGCAGGATCAGGCGGTCTATGATGGTATGGCTACCATGCGCAGCAAGTTCGGAGATTTACACGTCGTATAAACTATGTCGAAACAATAAATGAAATGCGGTCATCGGTATCACCCGGTGGCCGCACTTCATTTAATAGAATTTAGGACGGTAAGAGGCTCTCAGAAATTCGTCAACATCATCTTCTGAATATAGTATTTTGCCGTCAAGACGATAATAGGAAATCAATCCTCTGTCACGATAATCCTGCAAGGCTCTTTTTGTAATATCCAGTTTATGCGCAAGTTTGGTATCTGTGAGAAATCTTTTGCCACATAGAGCAGGCTTATATTCCTCTTTAAGATGCTCCGCTATTTCGAGCATCGAGAGTGTCATATCATAGAAACTTTTAACACTCTCGTCAGATTGACTGATAACTTTACCCATCGGCTTTTCTGTCAATATGGGTCAGGAGTGAAAAAACATCCCCAGCATCAAAGCGTAATGTTTTACCGCATTTGATAAAGCCTATTCTTCCTCCTTTTTTCAGTGAGCGGACTTTTGTGTCTGATACATTGAGTATATCAGGCTCAAGCCGAAATTCCGGTGCATGTAATTTTCAGAAAATTGTTAAATTTGCGGTATGAAAACATCGGAAGCATTCTGGATGTTCTTGCCCCAGGGGCTGGACGAACTGTTTGAGATGGTGCGCTTCGAACGTACAGAACAGGCATATGACATATGGCTTGATG
>NZ_CAJTCF010000058.1:0-26743 GCF_910574735.1 Duncaniella muricolitica
ACATTATAAACAGCTTCATATTTTGTAAAAAAACGATTTACTCTCGTTGGTTGCAACGAGGGAAGTTGTGCATGGGGGAGTACGACAAACCTACCTGAGTAGTTACCTTTTGAGAATGGGATGATATTTGAACAGGATGTTGACGCGATGACGCTGAATGTCTGTCCATTTGTTCTGCGACATCATCAGCGTATGCTTACTGCGGGCGAGTATCTGCCGCATGGTCTCACCGTTGGAGTATGTTACCGGCGTAGTGGACTTGTCGCGAATGTTTTCCTCGGCGATGAGCTGACGGCGTATGTCTATGCGGATCTCGTCAACGGCCTCATTGTAGACCTGTTGTACATGAAAACGGTCATTGACGACATGGGCGTTATAGAATACTTCACCTGCTATCAGCATCATTGACGGCGACAGATCGCAGGTAACCTCTTTTACTTTGCGCCTGACTGACTTACTCATGGCTGCTATGAGTATGGATATAATCTCGTCGCTCTTCGTGCCGGGGATGGCCGCAGCCAGCGTGCCCTTGCCGCCGTGGCCGTCCTTGTTGGTCAGGAAGGTCCATACCTCGCCGTTGCTCAGGCATGTCTCGTCAAGGCTCATGTACGGACCAATATTGGCGGCATTGAAATAGAAGCCACAGCAAAGCTCCCGGTCGAACCAGTCGGCATAACCGCTTATCCTGTTGCGGTATAAATCCGCGAAATACTTGCCGTTGACGCAGTACATCTGCGCTATGTGCTTAATCGACAGTGCCGTCGTCTCCACCTTCATCTTTTAAAAAAGACACGAACTCTGCGCTGAGTCGTGTGCCTTCCTCGTTGGGGAGTTCGAGGTTGTATGAGAATATCTCATTGGTCCGCTTGTCCCACCACTTATTCTTGCGCATGTGAAGATATACGGGGCGACCTCGAAGCGGATAGTCCTGTATTGTAACGTATTCCGTATAGCCTCGCGCGACTATGTTCGGATTACGGTAGTCCTCGTCAGAGAGTTTCTTTTTCTCATCAAGCCATATGTCATATGCCTGTTCTGTGCGTTCGAAGCGCACCATCTCAAACAGTTCGTCCAACCCCTGGGGCAAGAACATCCAGAATGCTTCCGATGTTTTCATACCGCAAATTTAACAATTTTCTGAAAATTACATGCACCGGAATTTCGGCTTGACCCGTTATTTTACTTCCTTGCCATTGAGGAGAAGGTTGGTGAAGGTGACGTTGTCGTAGAGGCCGGTGAGGGAGTTGGTGCCGGAGGTTACGCCGTCGAAGGTGGAGTTTTTGACCTGAATGTTGTGGATGTTGCAGAGGTCTTCAAAGCCTTCGATCTTGACGCCAAATTTGCTTTTCTTGCAGGTCACGTTGTCGAGATAGACGTTCTGGACTGTCGGGGGGAAGCTGCGGTCGCAGATTTCGCGCTGCTCGTATACGAGATTGATTTTGAGGACGGCTTCCTTGCACTGGCCTACCTCTACGTTGCGTACGAAGATGTCTTCGATGACACCGCCGCGGCAGGAGTTGGTCTTGATGCGTATGACGCGATCGAGGAGGGGCGAGTCCATGATGCAGTTTTCTACGAAGAGGTTTTTGAATCCACCGGAGATTTCACTGCCCACGACTACACCACCGTGGCCGTTCTGCATGCGGCAGTTGCGTACGATGACGTTTTGGGTGGGTATGCCCCATGTGCGTCCGTCGCGGTTGCGTCCGCTCTTGATGGCAATGCAGTCGTCGCCTGTGTCGAAGAAACAGTCTTCGATAAGTACGTTTTTACATGACTCAGGGTCGCATCCGTCACCGTTGGGGCCGTCGTTCTGGATGTGGACGCCGCGTACTGTGAGGTTTTCGCAGAGGAGAGGATGGATTACCCAGAAAGGTGAGCGGAGGAGAGTAACGCCTTCGATGAGTACGTTGGTGCATTTTACGGGGTTGACAAGCTGTACGCGCATGCCGTAGCCGTCACCCATTACGCGCTGCTCGACGGGAGTGCCGTTTTCGTTCCATTCCATGAGCTGCGGGCGGCCTATGCGCTGTGAAATGATGCCTTTGTCAAACTCGAAGCCATATTTTACGGCTCCGCACATGCGCCACCAGTTGGAGTTTTCGGCTCCGCCGTCAATGGTGCCTTTGCCTGTGATGGCTATGTTGGTCTGGTCGTAGGCATAGATCATGGGCTGGTAGTTGTAACAGTCCATGCCTTCCCAGCGGGTGAGTACGATGGGATATTCCTTGAGGTCGGGGGTGAAGAGGAGTGTGGCTCCTTCCTCAAGGTGGAGATTGACGTTGCTTTTGAGAGTGATGGGGCCTGTGAACCATGTCCCGGCGGGGATGATGACGCGTCCGCCACCTTGTGAAGAGCATCGGTCGATGAGATTGTTGATCATCTCGGTGTAGAGAAATCCGGGGGTGTCGGATTTTTTGCCATAGTCAAGCAGACGGTAATCTTTGTCGGGGAAGACAGGTGCTTTGATTTGTGCTTCGACTGCCGGATAGATGCTGTCCCATGCCACTGCCGGGGTGACGGGAGCTGAGGGAGCCGCGAGAGCTGTGAGCGACAGTCCGAGGGAGAGGAGTGCTAAACAGTGTTTTTTCATGAAATGATATTAATAGATTTAGAGGGATTAGAGGTGTGATAATGTTTCAGACTTCAAAATTAGTGTTTTTTTGCGAATTTGCGGGCGGATGGGGAGATTAATTTGATTTGGCTTGGTTTGTTGGACAAAATTATTAACTTTGTGTCCTAATCTTGTAGAATCCTTAAATCTTGAAAAAATCATGGGTAACGGAGGGAGACTCGTATATGTATGTGCTGTTGTGGCGGCTTTAGTTGTCACCTCGGGCTGTGGTGTGGCCCGTGAAGGTGACGTGACGGAAAGACTGACACAATATGTCGACCCGTTTATCGGAACGGGGGGCCATGGACATGTGTTTCTCGGGGCCAATGTGCCGTTTGGGTTCGTGCAGCTCGGACCTTCGCAGGAGGTCAAGGGATGGGACTGGTGTTCGGGCTATCATTATTCCGATTCGACAATGCTCGGATTCAGCCACACACATCTCAGCGGCACCGGCATAGGTGACCTCGGTGATATTTTGTTTGTGCCTGCTCGTGATCCGTCGATTGGGCAGATGAGGTTTTCGCACGAAGACGAGCGCGCCCGTCCGGGCTATTATGCAGTGAGGCTTGAGGAGGCCGGAGTGGATGTAGAGCTCACGGCCACTACTCATGCCGGTGTACACCGCTATCGTTTTGACGAAAGTGACACGGCTTATGTGAAGGTAAATCTGGCTTACGGCATCGGCTGGGACAGGCCTATGGAGACTCATGTGGAGCAGGTAGGTGACTCGGCCGTGAGCGGCTACCGCTATTCGAGAGGATGGGCCAGAGCTCAGAAGATATATTTTCATGCGGAGTTTTCGCGGCCTATGGCGCGATGTGAGACTGATGACACGCTTGCGTTGTGTGTGTTTGCCCCGTCGGCCGAGCCGCTTGTTGCCAAGGTGGGACTCTCGGCCAAGAGTATGGAGAGAGCCCGGGCCAATCTTTATGCAGAGGTTGGTGATGCTGATTTTGTCACAGTTATGGAGCGTGCCGACAAGGAGTGGAATGATAATCTCGGGCGCGTGACAGTCACGACCTCCAGCGATAGAGACAAGAGGTTGCTGTACACGTCGCTGTTTCATACGATGACCGCACCGGTGACATATAGTGACGCAGAAGATGAGGAGATGAGATACAGCGTGTTTTCTCTCTGGGATACTTACAGGGCCGCGCATCCTATGTATACGCTGCTGTTTCCCGAGATGCAGACCGATATAGCGGCAACTTTCATGGATATATTCAGGCAACAGGGCAAGCTGCCTGTGTGGCATCTGCACGGCAACGAGACCGACTGCATGGTAGGCAATCCGGGAGTGATCGTGCTCGGTGACCTTGCGCTGAAGGGGTTGACCGATGATGTGAAGGGGGCATATGAGGCCATGCGTACATCGGCCATGCTCGACGAGCGTTCGCTGGGCGAGTTGAAGCGTTACGGCTATATACCTTTTGACCTCGAGGGGTGTGGTGAGAGTGTGGCCAAGGGGCTTGAGTATGCCATAGCGGACGATGCCGTAGCCAAGGTAGCTGCAAGGCTGGGTATTGAGGACACACTGTTCATGGAAAGGGCTCGTGCCTATCGAAAATATTTTGACCGTTCGACGGGATTTATGCGCGGACTCGACAGCAAAGGAGGTCGGCGAGAGGGGGCTTTCGACCCCTTTGCGGCGACACACAGGGCCGATGATTACTGCGAGGGCAACGCTTGGCAATATGTGTGGCTCGTGCCTCATGACCCTCACGGTCTGATAGAGCTGTTCGGGTCGGAGGAGGCTTTTGTGAGCAAACTCGACTCGCTCTTTGTGGCCGAGGGCAGTCTGGGGGCCGAGGCATCGCCCGACATCTCCGGCATGATAGGCCAGTATGCCCATGGCAATGAGCCAAGCCATCATGTTGTGTATCTTTACAACTATGCCGGACAGCCTTACAAGGGGGCTCCGCTCCTGCGACGTGTGCTCACGGAGCTGTATCGCGATGAGCCCGACGGATTGTGCGGCAACGAGGATGTCGGTCAGATGTCGGCCTGGTATGTATTGTCGTCGATAGGCATATATCAGGTGGAGCCGGCCGGAGGTAGATATGTGATAGGTTCACCACTGTTTGACTCGGCCACCATAAGGCTGCCGGGTGAGAAGAACTTCACAGTCTCGGCCAAAAACAATTCGCCAAGGAATATATATGTGCAGTCGGCTTCGTTCAACGGTAAGCCTTACACCAAGAGCTATATTGACTATGATGTCATCATGAGAGGCGGGGTGCTGGAGCTTGTGATGGGCGACAGTCCGTCAGACTTCGGATGCGGTACAGCCGACCGTCCGTAAATAAGTGTTAATAACGTGATGAGCGCGGAGCCGCAGGGTCTGCATAAACGTTACTATATAATAAAGGTAGAATTGCCTAAACATTAAATCTTATATTATGAGACTTGTAATTAAACCCAGCTATGACGAGGTGTCGGCCTATGCTGCGGAGCATGTGATAGGCCGCATCAATGCGGCGTCGCCCACAGCGGAGCGGCCGTTTGTGCTCGGACTGCCCACAGGTTCGTCGCCGGTGGGTATGTATCGCTGCATCGTCGAGGCGGTCAAGGAGGGACGAGTGTCGTTCAAGAATGTCGTGACATTCAATATGGACGAGTATGTCGGACTGTCGGAGGATGATCCCGACAGCTATCACGCCTTTATGCGCCGTCATCTATTCGACCATATCGACTGTCCGGCCGAGAATATCAATATACTCGACGGCAACGCTCCCGACCTCGAGAAAGAGTGTGCCCGATATGAGGAGAAAATAAAGGCCATGGGTGGCATAGACCTGTTTGTGGGCGGCATAGGCCCTGACGGGCATATCGCGTTCAATGAGCCGTTCTCGTCATTTTCGTCGCGCACACGCATCAAGACGCTGACCTATGACACCCGCATAGCCAACTCGCGCTTTTTCGGCGGGAAGGTCGAAGCAGTGCCCACATGCGCGCTCACAGTGGGAGTAGCCACTGTGATGGATTCACGCGAGGTGCTGATACTGTGCAGCGGGCATGCCAAGGCCCAGGCCCTGCAGGCGGCCGTGGAGGGCGCGCTCTCGCAGGCATGGACCGTGAGTGCCATCCAGACTCACCCCAAGGGCATGATAGTGTGTGACGAGGATGCCACTGACGAACTCAAAGTAAAAACTTACCGTTACTTCAAAAGTCTTGAAAATGAAATACAATCTTACCTCAGAAATCAAAATAGATTCTTACCGTGAGTCGTGTCCGTGGATTGACAACGACCATCTCGAATGGACATCTCAGCTTCTTCGCTCGGCTGTGGTGTGGCTCTCCGAGACTGTAGGCAAGTCAATACTCCGGTTAACGGATGATGACTATCGCGAAAATTCGCTCGGTCAACTGTTGAATATCTACGGTTCGAGCTATGATATGAACATACGTGTGTTTAACGAACTGCAGCGCACCATCACAGGCTGGCCGGGCGGCAAGCCCAATGCCGACGATACCGACCGTCCCGAGAGGGCCGCGCCTTATCCCAAGCGGGTGATAGTGTTCTCGCCTCATCCCGACGATGATGTCATCTCGATGGGCGGCACGCTTCAGAGGCTTGTACGTCAGGGTCATGAGGTGCATGTCGCCTATCAGACATCGGGCAACATCGCGGTCAATGACGAGGATGTGATGAAGTATATGCACTTTGTCAACGGATTTGGCAAAATGCTCTCGACCGAGACCGGTACGGAGTTTATGAAGCAGAAATACAAGGAGGTCAAGAAGTTTCTTTCGGAAAAGAAGCCGGGCATGCCCGACTCGGCCGATGTACTTAAAATCAAGGCCCTGATACGTCGCGGCGAGGCGCGCACTGCGTGTGCCTATACCGGTATACTGAAGTCTCACCTGCATTTCCTTGATCTGCCGTTTTATGAGACCGGAATGGTGGAGAAACTGCCGATATCGGAGACCGATGTAATGAAAATCAAAGAGCTGATAGATGAGGTGAAGCCTCATCAGATATATGTTGCGGCCGATCTGTCAGACCCCCACGGCACGCACCGCAAGTGTACTGACGCTGTGCTTGCCGCTATTGACATGGCAGCCCGTGAGAAGGAGCCGTGGGTTGAGGACTGTCGTGTGTGGATGTATCGCGGAGCGTGGGCCGAGTGGGATATAGAGAACATCATGATGGCTGTCCCGCTGAGTCCCGAGGAGCTGCGCAGCAAGCGTAACGCGATACTCAAGCATTCGTCGCAGATGGAGTTTGCTCCTTTCCTCGGCAATGACACACGCCTTTTCTGGCAACGGGCCGAGGAGCGCAATCGTGCTACGGCGGCTCTATATCACCGTCTCGGCTTTGCCGATTATGAGGCGATGGAGGCGTTTGTTGAATGGAAAATCAAATAAGGAATTGAGAATCTTAGAATAATTATAGAATTGGAGAGCTGGGCGTCACAATGCTTGGTTCTCCATTTTTTTGAGTTTATTATCAGCATTTTTTTGTCTGCTGTTTTATGATTAATTTTGTGGTGTCTAAAATCAGGATATCATGAATGTTTTTGCAAAGTATTTTTGCGTGTTTACGGTTTTATTGTCCGTGTCATCTCCGGCATGGGCAGCAAAGAAAAAGAAAAATGCCGAGTTGAAGAGGGTCGACAGGGAGTTTTTTGTTACGCCCGAGGCTCGGCGAATAGGTGAGCAGTTGTTGCTCTTTCAGCGCGAGACAGGAGGATGGCCCAAAAATATTGATATGGTGACTCCGCTTAACGATGAAGAGCGGGCCGAGATTGAGGCCGAAAAAGGGCGTCGTGATGACTCTACGACCGATAATGGAGCGACAACTCTTCAGATGGCTTATCTCGCACGTCTCTATGCCGCGACCGGCGATACATGTTATCGCGATGCTTTCCGCCGTGGTGTGGATTATCTGCTTGCGGGTCAGTATCCCAACGGTGGATGGCCGCAGTTCTGGCCCGAGATGCGCGACTATCAGATACATATCACGTATAACGACAATGCTATGGTCAACACCATGAGCGTAATCCGTGACCTTATGTATGGAGCCGAGCCTTATGATTGCTCAGGACTGTTGCCCGATGGCTACAGGCGCAGGCTTATGGAGTCGTTTTATCGCGGAGTGGAGTGTATCCTCGCTACCCAGATCAGGGATAAGGAGGGCAATCTGACTGTGTGGTGTCAGCAACATGACCGCGAGACCTATGCTCCGGCTCCGGCAAGAGCCTATGAACTGGCGTCGTATTGCTCAAACGAGTCGGCTGCGATACTCCGTCTGCTGATGGAGATACCCAAGCCTGACGAGCGTATCAGGCGGGCTGTCCATGCCGGCATGAAGTGGCTTGACGAGCATAAAATCATGGGTTATCGTTACACTCATGTCAATGACAACGGTGAGTGGAATGCGACACTTGTAGCCGACAGTGACGCCGGTCCGCTGTGGGCAAGATTTTATGATCTTGAAAATGCCGAGCCGTATGTGTGTGATCGCGACGGCATACCTCGCCGCCACCTTGAGGATATAGGCCATGAGCGTCGCAATGGCTATGGATGGTATAGCGACAATGCGTCCGCGCTTTATCCTCTATATGAAAAATGGAAAATGGATAATTGAAAATAACACAATATAGAAAAAATGGAGAATCGGGTTTTGCGATGCCTGATTCTCCATCTTATTTTGTTATTTATCTCAGTTGCCAGAAAGCCACAGCCGCGGCTGCTGCTACGTTGAGCGAGTCGACTCCGTGGGCCATAGGTATGCGGGCTGTGTAGTCGGCCCGTTGGATTGTTGAAGCTGGCAGACCGTCACCTTCCGTTCCCATGATTATGGCCAGGCGCGGCTCGGCGCATAGCTGAGGGTCGTCAATGGATACCGATTTGTCGGTCAGGGCCATCGCCACAGTCTTGAAGCCGAGAGAACGGAGCGACTCTGCATCGTCGACCCATGTCCAGGGTACGAGAAACACTGTGCCCATCGAGACGCGTATGGCGCGGCGGTTGAGCGGATCACATGATGTCGGGGTGAGCACTACGGCATCAATGCCGAGGGCTGCGGCCGAGCGGAATATGGCTCCGATGTTGGTAGTGTCGACCACGCCATCGATCACCACTACCCGTCTGGCGTCGCGACACACCTCTTCGACCGCTGGCGGGACAGGCCGGCGCATGGCACACAGCACACCGCGTGTGAGCGTATAGCCTGTGAGTGAGGCAAGTAGTTCTCGGCTGCCTGTATAGACGGGGATGTCGGGAAAGCGTGCAATAATCGAAGCCGCGTCACCCTCTACATGCCGTACTTCGCACAGCAGGGACAACGGTTGGCAACCGGCTTCGATGGCAACGTTGATTACCTTAGGGCTTTCGGCTATGAATATGCCGCGCGATGGGTCGAGCCTGTTGCGCAACTGGGCCTCAGTAAGCGAGGCATATACTTCCAAGCCCGGATGGGCGAGGGTATTGACGGTGATAACGGGCATCAGTGATGTTCGTGGCTTATGACATAGCTCTTGACCTTCTGGAAAAGGTCGTTGGCAAATACAAACTCGTTGAGGGCCTCGTTGGCCGTATGGTATATCTGGCGCATGTCACCAACCCATTCGCGGTAGCCCTTGTTGATAAACACGATGTTCTCACCTATGCCAAGCACAGAGTTCATGTCGTGGGTATTGATGATTGTGGTTATGTTGTATTCGTGGGTGATGTCGCTCAGGAGCTCGTCTATGACGATTGATGTGCGAGGGTCAAGGCCCGAGTTGGGTTCGTCGCAGAACAGATATTTGGGATTGAGGGCTATGGCTCTCGCGATGGCCACACGTTTCTGCATGCCGCCCGAAATCTCGGAGGGGTATTTCTTGTCGGCCCCTTTTAGATTGACGCGCTCGATGCAGAACTGGGCACGGTCATAGATCTCGGCCGCGCTCATGTCGGTAAACATCGTGAGGGGGAAAGCCACGTTGCCGAGCACTGTCTCCGAGTCGAATAGTGCCGAGCCTTGAAAGAGCATGCCTATCTCCTTGCGGAGCTCTTTGATCTGCGATGAGTCCATCTGCATGATGTCGCGTCCGTCATACAGTATCTGCCCTTTTTCGGGCCGGATGAGACCTATTATCGATTTGACGAGCACAGTCTTGCCCGAGCCGCTCTGACCGATGATGAGGTTGGTCTTGCCGGTCTCGAAGGTCGCGCTGACGTCGTGGAGTATTGTCTTGCCGTCAAACGACTTGGTGAGGTTGCGTACTTCAATCATTGCAGGAGGAGTTTGGTGAGAACGACATCGAGCAGGAGTATGAGGATGCTTGAAGCGACTACGGCATTGGTCGAGGCTTTGCCTACTTCAAGCGCGCCGCCTTTCACATAGTAGCCGTAGAAGGCTGCCACCGAGGTGATGATGTAGGAGAAGAAGAGCGACTTGATGAGTCCATACCATACATACCATTCCTGAAACATGGTCTGGATGCCGTAGATAAACCTGTTGAGCGGTATTATATCGGTGAAAGTGGAGATGAACACACCTCCCATTATAGAGGTAAAGATGCAGAACACCACGAGCACCGGCATGAATACTAAAAATCCCACCACCTTGGGCAGCACCAGAAAGTTGGCCGAGTTGACACCCATGATGTCAAGGGCGTCAATCTGCTCGGTCACACGCATGGTGCCTATCTCCGATGCGATGTTCGACCCCACCTTGCCGGCAAGTATAAGGCAGAGGATGGAGTTGGAAAACTCCAGCAGGATTATCTCGCGTGTGGCGAGACCTGTGGAGTAGGCCGGGATGAGTGGCGACATGATGTTGAGTTGCATCTGTATGGTGCAGACTGCACCGATGAACACTGAAATCACTAGCACAAGAGGTATGGAATCTATGCCGAGTTTGGTAATCTCGGCAATTGTGCGCGTGAAGAATATCTTCCACCTGTCGGGCTCGCTGAACACCTTGCTCATGAAGGAGCAGTAGCGACCGAAAGTGGCGAGGGAGTCGGTAATAATCATTCTATGTCAATAAAATTTGGAATGCAAATATAGCACATTCCGTGCCTTTGGACGACACTCTCAGGAAATAATGACTATCTATAAGGCCGAAACGACAAGATTCAGCCGTTTTTGAGTGCTTCGGCCAGAGCTGCAGGGGTGAGTTGCTGCTGCTCGCCGGTGGTCATGTTTTTGAGTGTGACTGTGCCGTTGGCAAGTTCTGACTCGCCAATGATGCCTACAAACGGGATGCCGAGAGCGTCGGCTCGTCCCATCTGCTTTTTCATCTTGGCTGAGTCGGGATATATCTCGGCGGCAATGCCGGCGGCGCGCAGTTCCTTGATGACACGCAGTGACGCGGCGGCCTCGGCCGGACCGAAGTTGGTAAACATAATTCTGGCCGCACCGTGAATCTCGGCAGGGTAGAGGTCGAGGGTGTTGAGCACGTCATATATGCGGTCGGCACCAAATGAGATGCCTACACCCGACACGCCCGGCAGACCGAAGACACCCGTGAGGTTGTCGTAGCGTCCGCCGCCGGTGATGCTTCCTATCTCTACGTCGCGGGCCTTGACCTCGATAATGGTGCCTGTGTAATAGTTAAGTCCGCGGGCGAGCGACACGTCAAGCTCAAGCACGGCTTCGAGCCCGAGGGCCGAAGTTCCGGCCATTACCTCGCGCAGCTCCTCGACCCCCTTGAGACCTGTCTCGGAGTCGGCAAGCAGAGTGGCCAGCGAGGCCAGACGATCCTCGTTGCTGCCCGAGAGGGTGATGATGGGGGTGATTTTTTCGATGGCTTCGGGCGAGATACCGCGCTCGGCAAGCTCCTCCTTCACCTTATCAAGACCGATTTTGTCGATTTTGTCGATGGCCACGGTGATGTCGACGATCTTGTCGGGCGCGCCGATGAGTTCGGCTATGCCGGCCAACACCTTGCGGTTGTTGAGCTTGATGGTGATGCGCACGCCCAGACGGCGGAACACCTCGTCGATCATCTGGAGGAGCTCGATTTCGTTGAGCAGTGAGTCAGAGCCTACGATGTCGGCGTCACACTGATAAAACTCGCGGTAGCGTCCCTTTTGCGGACGGTCGGCACGCCATACGGGCTGTATCTGGAAACGCTTGAATGGAAACTGGAGATCATTGCGGTGCATCACCACAAAGCGTGCAAACGGCACCGTGAGGTCATAGCGCAGACCTTTCTCGCAGAGCTGCGCAGCCAGACGCGGACAGTCGCCGGCCTTGATGAGCTTCGGGTCGGCACCGCGCAGGAAGTCGCCCGAGTTGAGAATCTTGAAGAGAAGTTTGTCGCCCTCCTCGCCATATTTGCCCATGAGCGTGGAGAGATTTTCCATCGCCGGAGTCTCTATCTGCTGGAATCCATAGAGGTGAAACACCTCGCGGATGGTGTCGAATATATAATTGCGTCGGGCCATCTCGGCGGGAGTGAAGTCGCGAGTGCCTTTGGGTATAGAAGGTTTCTGAGCCATGATTTTCAAAATTTCTTGCAAAGTTAATGTTTTTTTGCTAATTTTGCATCATAATGTAATGCGTAAATGAAACTTATAGGAGCACATGTATCGGTAGAGAATGGTGTGAGCAACGCACCGCTCAACGCACGCGCCATCGGCGCGCGGTCGTTCGCGCTGTTCACACGCAATCCGTCGCGATGGGTGTCAAAGGCCATATCCGACAAGGAGGCCCAGGCATTTGAGCTCAATTGCCGCGAGTGTGGATTCACTCCCGACATGATACTCCCCCACGACAGCTATCTCATCAATCTCGGCAGTCCCGACGCCGAGAAACTGGAGAAGTCGCGCACGGCTTTTCTTGACGAGATGCGTCGTTGCGAGCAGCTCGGACTCACGATGCTCAACTTCCATCCCGGAAGCCACATGCGTGAAATCAGCGAGGCTGATTGTCTCGACCGTATAGCCGAGTCGCTCAATCTTATCCTGTCACAGACTACGGGTGTGAAGGCCGTGATAGAGAATACTGCCGGTCAGGGCAGCAATCTCGGCTACACCTTCGCCCAGATAGCCCGCATCATCAAAGGCGTCGACGACAAGTCGAGAGTCGGGGTGTGTATAGACACCTGTCACGCCCATGCGGCCGGTTATGACATGACCACTGCCGAGGCCTATGACCTCACATGGCAGGAGTTTGACCGCGAGATAGGCTTCGGTTATCTCTGCGGCATGCACATCAACGACACGGCCAAGGCCCTCGGGTCGAAGGTCGACCGTCACGCTCCTATCGGACAGGGAGTGCTCGGAGTCGAGTTCTGGCGTCGGCTCATGCAGGACCCCCGCATGGACAACATTCCTCTCATCCTGGAGACTACCGACGTCAGTTTATGGCCTGAGGAGATACGCTATCTCAACGAGCTTGCCGGAGTCGAGCCGCTGCTGTAACAGGCAGTTTCCCCCCCCACACTCACCCCCCCTCTCTCTTTACCTTCGCTCTCCCCGCCCGTCGCTTATTCATCATCATCGCGCATACACATTCTTTCCACCGCCGCCCGTTAATGTAGCCGAGCTAACTCACAGGCTATATGGATTGTTTAAAATATAAATATATCATACTTACCTTAATTAATTAAAAAACTGTCATGAGCAGAACTAAGCCTGACCAGAGTTTCTGGAAACTTTGGAATCTGAGTTTCGGGTTTTTCGGCGTGCAGATCGCATATGCTCTCCAGAGTGCGAACATCACCCGAATCTTCGCCACCATCGGTGCCGACCCACATTCGCTAAGTTATTTTTGGATACTGCCCCCTCTTATGGGCATTATAGTACAGTCGTTGGTAGGAGCGGCCAGTGACCGCACATGGAACCGTCTGGGCCGTCGTCTGCCTTATCTGCTCATCGGTGCGGCTATTGCCGTGATAGTGATGTGTCTTCTGCCCAATGCCGGCAGTTTCGGCCTCACAGTGGCCGGAGCCATGGTGTTTGGATTTATCGCGCTGATGTTTCTTGACACATCCATCAATATGGCCATGCAGCCGTTCAAGATGCTTGTCGGCGACCAGGTAAACGAGCGTCAGAAAGGACTTGCCTATTCCATCCAGAGCTTCCTGTGCAATGCCGGCAGTCTGGTAGGCTATCTCGCCCCCATCACTCTCACCGCCATAGGCATAAGCAACCTCGCGCCTGAGGGACAGGTGCCGGCAAGTGTGACCTATTCGTTCTACATAGGTGCGGCCGTGCTTGTGCTGTGTGTGATATACAGTTTTATATTTATCCGCGAGATGCCTCCGCGCGAGTATGCAGAATATCACGGCATAACCAAAGAGCAGGAGGAGAGCAAAGAGGGGATGCTGACGCTGCTGCGCAAGGCACCCCGCACATTCTGGACAGTCGGTCTCGTGCAGTTTTTCTGTTGGTCGGCTTTCCTTTATATGTGGACTTATACCAACGGAGCGATAGCCGACACCGTGTGGGGCACTACCGATACACGTTCGGCTGCATATCAGGAGGCCGGCAACTGGGTGGGTGTGCTGTTTGCTGTCCAGGCTGTAGGCTCGGTCATATGGGCTGTTGCCATACCGATGTTCAAGAGTCATAAGACAGTCTATTCTCTCAGCCTTATGCTGGGAGCGGCCGGTTTTATCTCGACGATGTTTATCACCAATCAATACGCGCTTTTCATCTCCTATCTGCTCATCGGCTGTGCATGGGCCGCGATGCTGGCGTTGCCTTTCACAATTCTCACCAACTCGCTTTCGGGCAAGAATATTGGCACATATCTCGGATTGTTTAACGGCACAATATGTGTACCCCAGATATGTGCTGCCGCTCTTGGAGGCGTGATATTGCCTCTGCTTGGCGGCCGTCAGGTAAATATGCTTGTGCTTGCCGGAGCGTTTCTGCTCATCGGAGCTTTCTGCGTGACTCTTATCAGAGAGACGTATGGAGAGAAGAACTGATGAGATAGTGTCATAATTGAAGTGCACCCCAAAGGCTTTTTTGCATAGCTTTTGGGGTGCACTTCAATTTTTTAGGGGATGTATTTATCAGTTTGTCTTATGGAGAATGTTGATGAGTTGTTCTCCGAGACCTATGGTGTAGCCTTGAGATATGTGGATGATGCGGTTGAAGGTGTCGGCGATGATAAAGACCGGGAGAGTACGGTCGGTAAGCTCCATGTTGGAAGAAATTTCTTCGAGAATCTTGTTGTCGATATCGCATCCGAATGTTACTGTCGACGGCAACGATGTGAAGCGCGAGCCGTCAAATCGGGCCGCGGCTTCGGGATTTTCAAAGAGGAGCATGATTTTACCGCCCCACTTCTCGAGTTCGCCGGCTGAGAGAGAGATGTCGTTGAGGGCGTGGACCGTTGGCTCGTTGCCCGGAGCGATGAGACCGAGTATGTAGTAGCCGCGGCCTGTTGTGGAGAGAAGTGATTTGGAAGTCTTCCCGTCAAGGTCGTAGTAGAGATTTTCGGAGTTGAAATTACCTATGACCTGCGCACCCGACAGGTCCTGACGGATGACGAGTCGGGGTGTGTTGACCTTGCCGGGATCGATGCTGAATATCTCCATACGGGCCAGTACGTTGCCGTTGGCCATGCGCTGACCGCTCACCATGAGATATTGGCCGGCTTCAAGAGGCTTGTTGTCACTGTTTATTTTGCCAAGGGTAGCTTCTTCGGGATACTCAAGCAACTGAGGCAGACCGTTTTTAATCTTCGAGATGGAGAAGTGGGAGTAATACACGGGGTCGTGGATGCGTCCGGCGGGCGTGAAGTCAATCTGTAGCGAGCCTTTGGGTTGAGAGGGGGAGGCGGTGAGTGAGTCGCCGAAATCAACATCGATGAACCGGCCCTTAGCGTCGGCATATTGTGTCTTGCCTGTCACGGGGTCGATGCGGGCGGGGATACCGAGGCTGCGTGCTCCGGCCACAAAGAAGATGTCGCGCGAATGAGGGTCGGTGGTACGGCACTCGTCGACAGATAGAGGCGACATGCAGAGTGACTGTGGATTCCATTGGCGGTCGATAAGTATGTTCTCGCGACACCATTTCACCCATAGTTTAGGGTCGGCCTGACAGGCGCGGCGGAAATCGCCGGAGTGGCGGGCGCGCAGAGGTGACTTGTAGGGCGTGAGCATTTCGTTGCTCACACGCGGGTTGAGGATATACTCTGTGTAGAGAGGGGTGTCGACAATAGGCGTGGCGAGATGGTCGCGGAGCACTTCGGGCGAGATGTCGCGACGGTCTTTTTCCCAGATGGTGAGCAGGAGCGAGAGTGCGCGCTGACGGTCGGCCTCGGGAGTCGACTTGAGAAATTCTATGATGGTTTCATGATTGCCGCGCGAGTCGACGAGCACTTTGGTGACTGCGCCGGGATCGATACCGAGCGATGCGGCGAGCTCGCGTGCACGGTCGGGCGAGCAGAAAGTGTCGGTGTAGGATTTGCGTATGGAGTCCTCGAGAGCTTTGCGACGGTCGTTCTCGGCCACAGCTTCTTTGGACGGTGAGGGAAGAGATGCCGATTGGGCGGGAGGCACGATGTCAAGTTCGAGTGTGCCGTTGTAGCCGTCGGTCTTGTCAAGGACAATAGTCATGGGAGAATCCTTGCCGACCGAGTATTTGGCAAAACCGAAACGCTGTCCGTCGGAGGCCCATACGAGTATGTCGCCGAGACCTGTGCGCAGTGATGCATGGCCCTGAGTGTCGGTAACCTTGTTGCCGATGGGATAGAACTCGGCATAGTTGTAAAGGCAGAAGCGCACGGTGGCGTTGCTGACCGGCCGGCCGTCGGTGTCGGTGACGGTGACCTGAGCCACGGCGGTGGGGGCATAATTGTCGGTGACGTTGATTTCGGTGTAGCATGCCGAGTTGCCAAGTTGCTCTTCCGGGCCATCATATCTTCCGAAAGCCTTGGTGTTCATCATCATGCCGCGAGAGGCTGGGGCGTTAAACCATCCGAGGTCGAGTATCGGCTCGGGCTCACATGCTCCGAGGAAGTGCCAGTTGCCGTCGACCCATACCTCGACCCACGCATGGTTGTCGTCGGTGTGGGCCCAGCGCGGGGTGTAGACCTGGCGTGCCGGTATGCCTATCGAGCGCAGAGCTGCCACTGTGAAAGTCGACTCCTCGCCGCAGCGTCCTATGGCCGAGCGTACTGTGGCCAGCGGGGAGCTTGTGCGGCCGTCAGAGGGCTGATAGGTGACTTTTTCGTGACACCAGTGGTTGACCTCGAGCACGGCGTCGGCCATGGAGAGACCTTTGACGCGGTCTTTGAGCTGGTCGTAAAACACCATGCGGCTATTGTCGAGATTCTCGTTGTTGACGCGCACAGGCAGTACGAAGTGGTAAAACTCGCGGTCGGGTACTTTAGCTCCCCAGGGCATTTCCTTACGGGCTCTGAGTGCTGTCCGGACGTTATCGAGATAGAAGCCGGTGCTGTAGTCGGAGATGTCGGGCAACGGCATGTAGGCGTAGAGAAACTGCATGGCGTCGCGCTCGGCAGCCGACATGGCTGGCATGGCCAGATAGCGGGCCGCGACAGGGTCGGATGAGCGGTCGCGGAAGTCGGCGGCCGACCCTGACGGCACAGCGGCCTGAGTGATGATGCTGCCCGAGAGAATGGCGGCGGCGATAAGTGTGTGACGGAGCATTTTTTTGTGAAGATTATGAGATTGGTAGACCTAATTGTTTGATTGGAGAGCCATTTGTTCAATGATGAGTCGGACGATGGCCGGGTCAGTGACTTTGCGGCTGTATTCGTCGGAGCCCGGGGCTCCCATGGCTACATCGGGGTTGCGATAGAGCATGTCGCTTGTCACCGAAGAGCGGGCCGAGGCGTGAAGTTCGCTACATCCTGTCTCGCGCATGATTAGCGCGGCATTGTCGGGAGCGATGCCTCCGCCTGGCAGGATGGTGAGACGGTCGCCTGCCTGACATATGAGCTTGCGTAGCATGGGGATACCCTCGCGGGCTGATGACGCGCATCCCGAGGTGAGCAGGCGGTTACAGCCGAGACCGATGATGGTCTCGAGGGCCTCTTCGGGATTGCGGCACAGGTCGAAGGCGCGATGAAATGTCACATTCCGACCGTCGGCCGAAGCGATGAGGCGTCGGCAGGTGTCGGTGTCAATAGTGCCGTCGGGGAGCAGTGCGCCGATGACCACACCGTGTGCGCCGGCCCGGACGGCAGCCTTGACATCGGCTTCCATGCATGCAACTTCGGACGGAGTGTAGAGAAAATCACCGCCACGGGGACGTATGAGCACATGGACCAGCAATCCGTTGACTCGGAGAGCTTCGGTCAGGAGACCGAGCGACGGGGTGACGCCTCCTTCGGAAAGTGCGGAGCAAAGCTCTATGCGTGTGGCACCGCCTGCGGCTGCTGCCTGCACGCTGTCAAGGTCGCCAGTGCATATTTCGAGAATGGGTTTGTGCATCGGAGTAGTTATTTAGCGGCTGTGGTCAGTTCGATTATATAGTCGGGGGTGTCGGCCGGTATGTCGGGGAGGGTGAGTACAGTGCCGGCAGGGGTGACAGTGGTTTTGACAGGGGTCTTGCCGTCAAAGGTCACCGCCTTCTTGACTTTGCATGCGAGAGGCAGATGTATCTCGCGGCGAGAGGTATCGAAGAGGTGCACATATAGCTTGTCGCCTCGGCGAGTCGATGTGCCCCAGTCCTGAGCGGGAAAGTCACCGGCCTGTGTGCCGTAGATTGTCTCGCCATATTTTCCGAGCCATTGTCCCATCTCTTTGAGACGGTCGAGGGCGGCGGCTGGAAGATTGCCCGATGGCTGCGGGCCGATGTTGAGCAGGAGGTTGGCTCCCATGCCGGCAGTGCGTACGAGATAGCGGATGAGTGTTGGTGTGTCTTTGTAGTCCTGATCGGCGACTTTGTAGCCCCACATGCCGTTCATGGTCTGACACGTCTCAAGAGGGAGGCGGCTGATGGACTGGCCGGAGAGTCCGGCAGTGTTCTCGCCCGGAAGGTCGCGCTCGAATATCTGTATGTCTTCGCCGGGATAGGGGGTCTGATGATGGTTGTTGCCGATGAGACATGATGGCTGCAAAGAGTGAATCAATTTGTATTGCTCCTCGAGTTGCCAGTCAAAAGGTGTTGCGTCTTCGTCGTGGTCCCACCAGCCGTCAAACCATATGGCACCCACAGGGCCGTAGCCTGTCAGGAGTTCGCGGAGCTGACGGTTCATGAAGTCATAATAGGCGGGCCAGTCGGCTTTCTTGGGGTCGCGGCCGGTCTCGAGGCCTGTGCGTCCGCTGGGATAGTCTTCGCGGGTCCAGTCGATGTGGGAATAATAGAGATGTAGCTTTATGCCCTGGCGGTGACATTCGTCGGCAAGCTCCTTGATGACATCGCGCTTGAAGGGGGTGGCTTTTACTATGTTGTAGTCGCTCTGCTTGGTGTCCCACATTGAGAATCCGTCGTGGTGGCGTGTGGTGATGCAAATGTATTTCGCTCCGGAGCCCTTGATCGCGCTGACCCACTCGGCTGCGTTGAAGTTGGCCGGATAGAAGCCGGCGGCAGCCTTGGCATACTCCTTGTGGTCTATGCCACGGTTGAGATACCATTCGCCCTGGGCAAACATGCTGTATATGCCCCAATGGAGAAAGATGCCGAAGCGGTTGTCGGAAAATTCCTTTTGGGCCTGTCGGATTTCGTCACTCGGTGTGTAGGCCACCTGTGCGGTGGCGGAGAAAGAGTTGATGCACATCGCGGTGGCCAGTGTCAGCCACGTAGTTTTCAGATATTTGTTAAGGTCCATTGTGATGAAATAAATTTCAGATTGTCAAAGATAGGTATATTTCTCTGATTGTGCCCTCTTTTTGCTGAAAAAAGTATTATCTTTGTGCTCATGAGTATGATAAGACAGCAGTTTGACATGGTATGGAAGATGCTGCTGCCCGTGGCAATAGGACTTGGAGTGGTCTGGTGGCTTTTCGGGCGGGAGTTTGACGCCGGAGTGTGGGACACACTTCGGTTTGACGGCCGTGCTATAGCCGGCATAGCCCTTGCATGGGTATTTATGCTCGGTCGCGACTTCGGACTGACGTGGCGTTTCAGGGTGCTGACCGACGGACGGCTGTCGTGGGCCAAGGCTGTCAAAGTGTGTTTCCTTTGTGAGTTCACCTCGTGTGTCACCCCGACCTCGGTGGGGGGCAGCGCGCTTAGCATGGTGTTCATGCACCGCGAGGGGATAGAGATGGGACGCGCCACGACTCTGACCATGACCACGCTTTTTCTTGACGAACTGTTTTTTGTGGTGTCTCTCCCTGTAGTGATGTTACTTGTGCCATATGGCGAGCTGTTTGGATTCGGTGGAGGTGACAAGGCTTTTACTGTCGGACTTCAGACGGCGTTCTGGATAATATATGGAGTAATAGTGGCATGGACTCTGTTGCTATTCATGGGCATCATAGTCAGACCTCATGCCATACGCGCGGGGCTTGTGAGGCTTTTTAGCCTCGGATGGCTGCGCAGGTGGCGCGACAAGGCCGACTCGCTCGGCCGCGACATGGAGGACACAGGCCGCGACCTGCGTCACCGCCCGCTGAGGTGGTGGATGGAGGCTTGTGGCGGCACAGTGCTCTCGTGGATGTCGAGATACCTTGTGGTCAACGCGCTGTTTTTCGGCTTTGCACCGGAGGCCGACCAGATGATAGTGCTTGCACGCCAGTTTGTGGTGTGGGTGATACTCATGGTCAGCCCGACTCCGGGAGGTGCCGGCATAAGCGAATGGCTGTTCACGACCTATTACGGCGATCTGCTCCTGACAGGAGGGATGGCCCTTATGATAGCACTCTTCTGGCGTATAGTGAGCTATTATATATATCTGGTGATAGGTGCCTGCATGCTCCCGGCTTGGTTCAGGGAGGGGCTCAGACGAAAAAACGAGAGAAAATCAAACGCAAAACAGTTATAGAATAAAATATATAAGTCATGAGGATACTTGTTACGATGCTCGCGCTGCTGGGCTGTATTCTTATCGGGCGTGCCGATGAAGTGCACGAGGTGTATATGCTGCGTCTGGACGATGAAATCGGCTCGACCACATGGCGTCACACCCGCGAGGCTCTTGTCGAGGCCGAGCGCGAGGGGGCGCGGCTGCTACTGGTGCATCTCAACACCTATGGCGGCTCGGTGGTGCATGCCGACTCCATACGCACCGCTCTTATGAGATGCAGGATGCCTGTGGTGGCGTTTGTCGACAACAATGCGGCGTCGGCCGGCGCGCTGATAGCTCTGGCGTGTGACAGCGTGTATATGCGTTCGGGGTCGTCGATGGGTGCCGTGACTGTGGTCAACGGGACCGACGGCGCGGCGATGCCAGACAAGTATCAGTCATATATGCGTGCCATGATGAGAGCTACGGCCGAGCGTCACGGTCATGTGGCCGACTCGCTCGGAGGCGGCTGGCGTCGCGACCCGGTGATAGCCGAGGCGATGGTAGACCCGCGTGTGGAAGTAGCCGGACTCATCGACTCGACCCGTGTGCTGACGTTCACGCCTGAGGAGGCTGTGAAGTGGGGCTATGCCGATGGTATGGCCGAGTCGGTCGACGAGGTGCTCTCAAGGCTCGGTTACAATAACAATTATGAGATTACGGAGTATCATCCGACATGGCTCGACGCATTGATAGGTTTCCTCACTAATCCGGCCGTGCAGGCTGTGCTGATAATGATAATCATCGGGGGCATATACATGGAGTTGCATTCGCCCGGAGTCGGATTTCCATCGGCTGCGGCAATCATAGCGGCCTGTCTCTATTTTCTGCCTATCTATGTCACGGGTATAGCGAGCGAGTGGATTATACTGCTGTTTGTGGCCGGATTCATACTTATAGTGCTGGAGATGTTTGTAGTGCCGGGATTTGGTGTTACGGGTATAGCCGGCATAGTGTTGGTGAGCCTGGCACTGATATTCGGCATGATTGAGAACTACTCGTTCAGCCTGTCACACGCCTCGACAAGGTCGCTGTGGATGTCGCTCGGGGTGTTTTTTGCCGGATTGCTTCTGGCTGTGGTAGCGGTGTGGTGGCTCACGTCGTCACACGGACCGAAGTGGGTGCGCCGTCACACGGACCTGACTACCGAGCTACGCAGTGATGAGGGATTTATCGGAGTGGACATGAGTCCGGCACGATATGTAGGCCACGAGGGTGTGGCGGTCACCGACATGCGTCCCGCAGGCAAGGTAAGAATCAAGGATGAGACACTCGACGCTGTGGCGGTGATGGGTTTTGTTCATGCCGGCACGCGGGTGAGAGTGACAAAATATGAAAACGCGCAGATTTATGTCAGAGAGGATGCCTGATGCCATAGCCATAATCCCGGCCCGTTACGGGTCGACACGTTTTCCGGGCAAACCGCTGGCGATGGTCGACGGTGTGATGATGGTGGAGCGTGTGTATCGTTCGGCCCGTGAAGCTCTTGGACGTGCGGTAGTAGCTACGGACGACGAGAGGATATTTGATGCCGTGAGAGGTTTTGGCGGTGAAGCGGTGATGACGTCGCTCTCATGCCAGAACGGTACGGCACGTGTGGCCGAGGCTTATCGGCTGCTCGGTTGCAGCGAAAGCATAGTTGTGAATGTGCAGGGTGACGAGCCTTATGTGCTGCCGCAGCAGATAAAGGATGTCGCCGGGGTGCTTGAACGTGTGCCCGAGGCCGACATTTCGACTCTCGCGCTTAAGTTTGACCCTCGTGAGGGATTTGAGTCACTGTTTGACCCCAACCGTGTCAAGATGGTGCGCGACCGCGACGGGCGGGCGTTGTATTTCAGCCGCTCGATAGTGCCTTATGTACGCGATGTGCCGTGGCAGCAGTGGATTGAGGCTGCTACCTTTCATATACACGTGGGGATGTATGGTTTTCGTGGAGATGTGCTCGGCCGGATTGAGCATCTGCCGCCGTCGCCTCTCGACAAGGCCGAGAATCTTGAACAATTGCGATGGCTGTATGAGGGCTATCGCATATACACAGCAGAGACGTCGGTAAGAACCTATCCCGTCGACACTCCGCAAGACCTTGAGAAAGCCGAAGAGAGGGCGCGGACGGAAAGGGAAATATAAGAGGTTGTTATTAAACGCCCTCTAAAATCACATTTTTGATGCCAACTGAGTGGCCACTCGGTCACCGTCGATGGCGGCTGAGACTATGCCGCCGGCATAACCTGCACCCTCGCCACAGGGATAGAGGCCAGGCACATGTATGTGGGCGAGTGTCTCGGGATCACGGGGGATGCGCACCGGCGATGATGTGCGTGTCTCGGCTCCGATGAGGGTGGCTTCATGTGTGAGAAATCCACGGTTTTTCTTGTCAAATTCCTTGAATCCTTCCTGCAGACGGCGAGCTATGCCGCGTGGCAACAGTCGGTCGATGCGGGCCGGATGTATGCCGGGAGGATAGGAGGTGGAGGGGAGATCGGCCGACGGACGTGAGGCAACGAAGTCGTCCATACGCTGGGCGGGAGCGTTTTGTGTACGTCCGGCTTCTTCCCAGAATGCGCGCTCTATGCGCTCCTGCATACGCATCATTTTCAGCACGGTCTCGCGCTCGGTGTCAGCATCGGGCACATCGTCGGGCAGTATCTCCACTACCATGCCTGAATTGGCCCAGCGGGTGTTGCGTCCCGAGGGCGACATGCCGTTCACCACAAGCTGACCGTCGGCACTCGCGGCGGGTATGATGAATCCGCCCGGACACATGCAGAACGAGTAGACGGCACGGTCGTCGACACGTGTGAGCATAGTGTATTCGGCCGCGGGGAGATATTTGCCCCTTCCGGCCGGGGAGTGGTAGCGCAGACGGTCGATAAGCTGCTGGGGATGCTCGAGGCGCACACCTATGGCAAGACCTTTAGGCTCGAGTGTGACACCGCTGTCGAGCAACATTGTGTAGATGTCGCGCGCCGAATGACCGGTGGCGAGGATCACGGGGCCGTGAAAAACGATACTAGTCGCAGAGGAAATGGCTCCGTTCACCTCGCCTTTGTCGGTCATCAGAAGCGAAGAGACGCGTGTGTTGAAATGCACTTCGCCTCCACATCTTATAATAGTTTCGCGTATGGCCTTAATCACGGCCGGCAGCCGGTCGGTGCCGATGTGGGGGTGGGCATCGACGAGAATGTCCTCCGACGCGCCGTGCTGGGCCAGTATGTTGAGTATTTTGTCGACAGGTCCGCGCTTTTTGCTGCGGGTATATAGTTTGCCATCGGAGTAGGCTCCCGCACCACCTTCGCCGAAGCAGTAGTTTGAGTCGGGATCCACCACGTTTTCGCGCGAAATGCGGGCCATGTCCTTGCGTCGCGAGTCGACATCTTTGCCGCGCTCGAGCACTATTGGCCGTATGCCCAGCTCTATGAGACGCAGAGCTGCGAAAAGTCCTGCGGGCCCTGCACCCACCACTATTGCCTGAGGAGCGTCGGCCGGAAGCGGCTTGTAGTCGACAGGGATTATCAGCGATGTCGAAGAGGGCTCTTCATCAATCCATAGCCTGACACTTAGATTGACCATTACGCGACGCTGGCGTGCATCAATGGAGCGGCGGGTGATGCGCAGGTGTCGTATGCGGTTGGGATCGACTGATGCGGCGGTCGATGCGGCAACCCGCAGGAGAGTCTCCTCGGCAGCAGTGCGCGGGTCAACCCGCAGTTCGATGGTCTGTGTCATGGCAGAAATGTGAATTTTTTATAAATATAACGATTAACGTAGATGTTTTATTTTATCACTGATGAGATTCTCCGTCGGCAACACGCATTTCCATACGACGCATCACATGTCTCATCCACCACGAGAGGGTGATGATGGCTGTGACAAAGGCTATGAAATCGGATGCAGCCATTGCGGCCCATACGCCCTTGATGCCCCATATCCGAGGCATGAATATGAGGAATGGAATGAGAAACAGCAACTGGCGCGTGAGTGAGAGGAAGATTGACAGTTTGGGCTTGCCGACACTCTGGAAGAAGTTCTGGATGACAATCTGACATCCGACAACGGGATAGACGATGAAATATATCCTGAAGCCCTCGCGCGAGATGTTGATGAGAGTCTCGTCGGTGGTAAACAGTCGGCTCACCGTGTCGGGAAGACCCTCGCTCACCATCCAGCCGGTCAGAGTGATGGCCACACCTATCCATATGCCGGTGCGGAGTGTGCGCTTGACGCGTTCATATTGTCCCGAGCCGATGTTGTAGCCGAGTATAGGCTGCATGCCCTGAGTGACGCCAAACACTACCATGACAAAAAACATTGTCGTGCGGTTGATGATGCCGTAGGCACCCACACACAAGTTGCCTTGGTCACCGCCATAGTCGAGCAGCGCGCGGTTGATAAATATCACCACCACGCAGGCACACACATTCATGAGAAACGGCGAGAGGCCGATTGCATATATGCGTCTGACTATCGTGCCCGAGAGCCAGCGGTTGTGGAGATTGAAGTGTATTGACGAAGAGGACGACAGGAAGTGGACGAGTACCCAGACAAAGGCCACGGTCTGTCCGCACACCGTGGCAAGAGCCGCACCGCGTATGCCCCATTTGAATACAAAGATGAATATTGGCGCGAGGATTACGTTGACACCTACCGATATAAGAGCCGAAATCATGGCCTTGCGCGGATAGCCTGTGGCTCGCATCAGGTTGTTGAGGCCTATGAATATAAATAGTATAGGTGTGCCGCAGAGTATCACCTGCATAAATTCGCGGGCATAGACCACGGTCTCGTCAGTAGCACCGAAGAAATAGAGTATATCGTCAAGAAACAGCAGTGTGCCTCCGCCCACGATGATAGCGTGGATGAGACATAGTACAAAGACATTGTTGACCACATCTGTGGCCCGTGAAAAGTTTTTCTGACCGAGAAATATCGATGTGATTGTGGCACCGCCGGCGGCAATCATCATACAGAATGCCGCCACAAGATTCATGAGCGGAAATGTGATGGCAAGACCGGCTATGGCCATCGGTCCGACGCCTCGCCCGATGAATATGCTGTCGATGATATTATAAAGCGACGTGGCCACACTCGCGATGATGGCGGGGACGGAGTATTGGACCAGAAGTTTGCCTATTGACTGCTGTCCGAGTGCTTCGGTCGATGTGCTCGCGTCAGCCGGTTTAATACTTTTGTCTATAGAATTACCCATTAGTTGAAATCGCTTAGAGAAGAGAGCCAGGAAACCCATGCACAAAGTTACGTATTTTTCCCGACACCTCTCCAATCTATAACAAATTCATCCGCCGGGAAGGTTCATAAAGCACAACAGCTATATTAATAAATTGTTTTAGAGTGATATTACCTTAGTTTATTGGCAGAATGATTTTATTAAGAGTTCAGCCGTTCGACAATTGCGTCAATCACATCCTGGCCAATGGCATAACTATTGAGTGAAAGATTTGTATTGGGTTTGGAGCTTATGCGAGGGTAAATTGAATAGTACATGTCGCTTAGAATGGTGCGCCATGTCTCACGTATATTGGCGGATGGGATGACGAAAATTACGTTGGGATTGTTAGAATAAATGTATCTTACCAATTGACGCAGAAAATAGTGTGATGGTAGCAAGCCAAGTGAAAGCGGTTTTGCCTGATTAGTACGGCAATAATATGGGAATGCGTTTATTATGGCTACATTCTTAAAAGTCTGGTCTTCGTTAATATGGTTTTCTTCGGAGAATTTTTTCAGGCTATTGACCCAGTGACGATATGTTGGAGAGAAATACATATCCATTGTCTCGATAGTATCTACAGGCCCTACAGAAGGGATCTCTAATTTGTGTTGGCCGTAAAGACGAGGATAGGCATATATTTCAGTATTATTCAATTCATGCCAGCTTTTTAGAACTAAGAGGACTTGTTCCATTATTCTTATATCTAATATGAAATTTTGTGATCGGCAGATGAAATCATCATATGACGGCATATATCCAAGAATGATAACTTTTGTGCTGAGTACATCTCCATACCATGGTTCAGGTATCATTTCGGTGAGGATTTTATTACATAGAGAATTTCGCTTTTTGTTGTGTTTGAGTATTATTGTCTCATCCCCGGAGGGTGTTGCAGAACTCCTCTGATTAAAGCCTCTGAGAATTGAATATTTTAGAATAATCTGGAATTTTTCGAGATTAGTTCGTATATTCGATTCTCAGGAAGTTGAAAACCGGGCATACACTAAAAAAACAGCGAAAATCGG
>NZ_CAJTCF010000059.1:0-26334 GCF_910574735.1 Duncaniella muricolitica
TAAGGATTTCTCCGCAGGGTAAGTCGGATGGGAATAGATAATATAACATAGTTAAACTTTGTTATTTGGTTGTTAACAACTGTTTGTTGGGGTGATTTTACCCCAATATGTTATTTGGAACACTTATCTAACCTCTTGCCAAAGAGGTATTTGTTATGCGACCATTACGGACGCACTCTCGCCGTTATATACCAGACTCCCGTAAAGAGAATTTCCTACTGAGATTTTTGCAACCATTGCTCGTCGAAGTCTTTGGCGAGAGCGACAATCTCACGGTTTAGCTTTACCAGTTTGATAGTCTCCTGCTCCAGTGCATAAAGGCATTTCAAGGCTTTCTTTTCGGTGAAATTCTCTTTCAATGTCTGCACCAATAGGTCGTAATCGTTCACAATCCGACGATACTGATTATTGAAATCGGAAAGGTTGCTGATGAAGATACGGCTGTTGTCATCAATATAATGTACCTTGAAAGTTTTTCCAAAGAGCTGCATTTTTATGAATGCCGAGAGAGATGCGATGCCGGTTTTTTCCTGCATTTCGAGTAATCTCGCCTGTTCCGATGCGGTAAAGTTTACCGAACAACGGAATGCTGTGGAGGGGTCGGCCTTCTTGTGCCGCCCTCCACGGTAGTTCACTTGTTTCATAAATTGGATGGAATTTAGTGGGTAAATAGAGATACTGCCCCGCAGGGAGACCTTCGGCGATTACGACTTTGGAGTAATCGCAAGCCCCATGCAATGGCAAGGCGGTTTATGCTGCAAAATGAGTTTCATGCAGCGTAAACCATACCTTGCAATGCACGTTTGTGCATCCTGTTCGATAGAAAAATCGTTGTGGGAATAATTACAATACTCCGGTCTCCGAAAACACATCTTTAATGAAAGATTTTCACAATGAAATCAGTCCGACCCATGACTGAATTGGATATGGAGCGTTGTAATTGAAGATCTGAAAAGCTTTATTTAAGCCCCGAAGGGAGCATCTCCTTTGTGAAAGTAATAACTGCATACTCGGAAAATTGTTCACTGCAAAATGCTGACATGCACGGACATGAACTATTTTTGGCTATGGATGAAAATCGGGAATGAAAATTAAACTTTTCTCAGACAGACAATGTTTCAAAACCGTGTTCGCAAGACTGAATGTCTGTCTGACTTTGTGAGCGGACATACAACTGAATGTTCGGCCGTTCATCGGTTCATCGGTTCAGACGTTCAGGCGTTCAGTTGAACAATGGTTCAGACGTTCAAGCGTTCAGTTGTTCAGACGTTCAACTGTTCAAGCGTTCAGACGTTCAGACGTTTTATCAGTTTATCAAACGAATTATTGATAATTCAACCATTCAATCGTATGAATGAAAAGTTGTTCAAATGACCGCTCATGAACTACTTTTGGCTATGGATGACAATCTGAATCAAATTATAAACTTTTTCGCAAACGGCTATGTTTCCCTAACAAACGCCCATCAAGCGAACAGCGCAAGTAAATCAAATACTTGAAGAGATTAGAAGCTCCGCATTTTTGGTGTATGGTATAGCGGTTCTGAAACTCTCGGAAAGAATAAATTGAAAGCGATTCCTTTTGCTACATCATTCCAAAGTTACGTTCTCCGACCCAATCGTGACGATGATGAGCCTGTCTGTCGGTAATCTTAGACCAAGGACACCCAATGGCACCGGCCCTGCAAATCACCATTTTATTTACCCTCAAATTCTTCAAATGAGCGACACCGTATTCGTCGCCTTTGCTTCCCAGAAGGGAGGCTCAGGCAAATCGACGCTGACGGCACTCGCGGCAAGCTACCTCTATTACCTTGACGGGGTGGACGTGCTTGTCATGGACTGTGACTCTCGTCAGCACACTCAAAAGGATTACAGGGATAACGACAAGCGCGTTACCAAGGAAAATCCTGCAATCAACAAAACATTCACTAAATTCTACACGAAATTCAACAAACGCCCCTACAAGATAATCTATTCTACTCCGGGAGCTGCTGTTGATGACGCGGAGGAATATGTAAGACAGAATCCTGAGGTCAAAGTGGTGCTCTTTGACATCACGGGAACCATCAATGACCTTGAGATTGTAAATCTCATATCGTCCATGCACTACCTGCTGGTTCCCATCTCCCCGGATACCGGTGACTTGAAAAGCTCTCTACGCTTTGCGGTCAATGTCAAGGAGCGGATGATCGACTCCGGAGACACCTCTATCAAAGACATGAAACTTGTCTGGAACAGAGTCCCCGGAAGGCAGAAGACGAAAATCTGCGAGCTGATTGACAACTACCTGTCGGAGTTCCAACTGTCGTCTCTGAAAACTGTCATGACTTATGCGACCAAGTATTTCAAGGACGGAGTCATAGCCGGTGCATCGCCGACAATTTTCCGCTCCACATTGCTCCCGGCGGACAGACGGCTGCTCAAAGACAGCAATCTCCCTGAGCTGATTAAGGAAATTCGTGAAGTAATCAAAATCTGAAATCTATGCCCAAAGATGAAAAGTCAAAATTTGATCCCCAGAAGTTCCTCGATGAGTACGAGGACAATCTCTCTCCGAGTATTGGCGGCAAGAAGGAGCCGCAAAGGGCGACTCCCAAGGTCAACACTCCGGAAGAGACATCAGCCGACACAGGTACATCCGCTGTCGAAGAGAGAACAACCGGTGGCAGGCGAGGAAGCCGCCGAAAAAACAAACCGACTGTAATCTCGCCTTTGAACGACAAGGAGGCTGATTACATAGAGACATTTCTTGTCGACAATGTCGATATTGGTTTCGGAAGATCCGGAAAACAAGTGCCGATTGATGTGGAATATCATTCACTGATTACGATACTCCGGGCTTTGCATGGAAATAATGTGACCATCGGAGGCATAATCAACAATATGCTGAAGGAACATTTTGACCTGCATGAAGCCGAGATAACCGGCCTTCTCAACAAGAACACCAAACTAAACAACCGCTAAATTCCCCCAAAAGAACATGAACAATCCAAGATTCTGCGACTTGAACGCCTGTGGTGTAAAGGTCGCCCAAGAGGTCGAATCCGGCCAACCCATAGATAAAGATATTGCCGCCTATCGCGCCAAATATCTCACCCCCTATACCGTAGGAGCAAGAAAAGGCATCTTCGTACCGAGGGAGCTGGTCGATAAACTGGCGAAGACGGTATCGCTTTTCGGCAATCCCGACCTTACAATCGGTGCTTTCGTGACAAATATCCTGATTACCCACCTCGTGGCAAATCGCGATGTCATCAATGAGCTGACTGAGCGTGGCGCAAAAACCGTTCTGGTATGAGTCCCTCGATATACGCTTACATATTCTATGGCTCGCTCTTGATAATGCCGATACTTCTATTTCTTATCTTCCTTGTACTCGACAGATGTCGGGTGTGGAGTAAGAAAACGGCAAAAGATATGGCGGAGGTAAAAGAACAATTTACTTATGGCGACGTAAAGAGGATTCTGTCATGTATATCTGAGCGTCTTGCTGATTTTAATGACAAGATTCTTCCCGATTTTCAGAAGGTTGTCATGTATGAAATCCAACAGACAATCAAGGAATGTGTGAAATGCAATGTTAAAAAGGATTATTCGGATATTGAGTTTTTGGAGCCGGTTGACGATTTGGCTCAATGCGAGAATCAAGACCCCGTGCCGTTTAATCTAGACGATTACCTTGCCAGAATGTCTGATGGACAAAGCAAACCAATTGGCTTTCAGGATTTGGATGAAGCATTCCAAGCGGCATTGGATGAGGGCAAGATTGAAGAAACGGTCAAGAAAGTGAGTAACGACAAGGTAGAGGATTACTCCGAGAAATTCCTTAAGCGGCCCGGTATCTGCCTCAACAATATCGGTGTCAAGCGCATTTCAATTCCCCCTCAGTTGTGGGATACCATTCAGTCACTGGCGTATGCCAATGCCAGCGGTAGCCAGAACATCGAGCCGCTTTCGATAAGTGCTGTCGCATTCAATATCCTCAATGACCACCTCAATTCCCATTCAGAGGAAATAAACATTTTGACTGAACGGGGAACTGAAAAAATGCTCAGAGGATATGACCGGTATTGAAATATTCTTCTGTGGCGGATTTCTGCTGACTGCGATTTTCTGTCTGCTGTTCTTGACCGGCGTCATCAAGCCTGTATCTCAAAAGCCAAGTGAAGAAAAGACTGAGGAGTTGCCTCCAAAAGAAGAAGCGGCATCCGACAACATTCACGTGGTGGCACCCAGCAAATTCAATGTAGACGAGTTTATGGCTCAAATTTCATCGGAAGTCATTTCCGATGTTCGGAAAGAACTTCCGACAATACTGAGGCAGGCTATTGGCGATGTCAGGATTTCGGATGTCAAATTTGAAGACGGCTTTGAAGATGACTCCGAACCCGATGAAGAGTTTGTCCCAAGAAAATTCAAGGCTCTGAACTCGGATGAAACCGATGACGCTTTCAGCACTGATTTGCGAAACATTGATGACACGCCTCCTTCAGAGCCTGTTGCAACCGGAACTTCTATGGATGAATTGGAAAAAGCTATGGATGTAGCTATGGATAATAAATCATCAGAGGAAGAGCTGGCCGAGGCCGGTAAGGTTATTGAGCCTTTTACTGTGACGAAACTCTTCGACGCGATAACGACCAACGAGGAAATAGACCGTCGGATAGAACTCTGTCTTACACTCGCTCTTCGAGCGGAATTATCAATGAAACCCATTTCTTCCAAAGCCGATTCTAATAACGAGAAAAAAAAAGTTACACCAACTGAATCGGATAAGCAGACAACCCAGCTAAAGACTGAATCGGAAGAGAGGGCAAAACAATCAGGATATGATTTCAACAAATTGAATTCCGATGATTTCGATCTCGATGAGTTCGTAGGATAATTCCTCCATTCACTGAATCCATGTCTCTCTGAGACTCCACTAAATTCCACGTCCGAAAGGGCAAAATTCCCAACCCCAATTTATCAACCCGAAGTGTGGCTGCTCCCGTCCGTGGAGCGGTCGGGGCTGTCCATGCTTCAAAAACTGAAACAAAAACATGAAAATGACTATCAAGAATCTCAACAAGACTATCTGTAAACTCGTCGGAAGCCGTGGCTTCCAGTTCGCCATGCTTTTTGTCATGGCACTTGCAACGGGCATACGTGCATACGCCGCAGGTAACGGCCTCAGCGGTATCAACGAGGCTACCTCTATGGTTACCAGTTATTTTGACCCCGGCACCAAGCTCATCTACGCCATCGGTGCCGTGGTGGGTCTCATCGGCGGCATCAAGGTCTATTCCAAGTGGTCGTCGGGCGATCCCGACACCAGCAAGACCGCCGCGTCATGGTTCGGTGCCTGTATCTTTCTCATCGTGGCAGCCACAATCCTCCGCTCGTTCTTCCTCTAATTCGACGACATGGCCGAGTATGCTATCAACAAAGGTATAGGACGGTCGGTGGAGTACAAGGGACTGAAGGCGCAGTATCTGTTCATTTTCGCCGGCGGGCTTCTCGCCCTGTTCGTGGTGTTCGTCATCATGTATATCGCCGGAGTATCCCAATGGATATGTATCGGATTCGGCGTTACTGCCGCCTCAGCCCTTGTCTGGCTCACCTTCCATCTCAACGCCAAGTATGGGCAATACGGTCTGATGAAGTTAGCTGCTGTCAAATACCATCCCCGCTATATCATCAACCGTCCGCGCCTTAACCGACTGATTAAAGGAAGAACAAAATGAGAAACACGCTAAAAGCCACAACACTGGAATCGAAACTGCCCTTGTTGGCAGTGGAACATGGCTGCATCATCAGCAAAGACGCCGACATTACGGTTGCCTTTGAGGTCTGCCTACCGGAGCTTTTCACCGTTACTTCTGCCGAATATGAGGCGATGCACGGAGCATGGTGCAAGGCAATCAAGGTTCTGCCTCACTTCTCGGTGCTTCATAAGCAGGACTGGTTTGTGTCGGAGCGATATAAGCCGGAACTCCAGAAGGATGATTTATCCTTTTTGGACAGGAGCTTTGAGCGTCATTTCAACGAGCGTCCGTATCTCGCCCACAAGTGTTATCTGTTCCTGACAAAGACCACGAAGGAAAGGGCGCGTCAGCAGAGCAACTTTTCGACGCTCTGCCGAGGCAGGATAACCCCGAAGGAACTCAATCACGAGATGGTTGTCAAGTTCATGGAGTCTGTTGAGCAGTTCGAGCGTATCATCAACGATACCGGCTATATCAGGCTGCGCCGTCTTTCCGATGATGAACTTGTCGGTACAGAAAAGTCTTCCGGTCTTATTGAGAAATATATGTCGCTCTCTATGGAGGATGTTACCTGTCTGGAGGACATAGACCTTTCGGCACAGCAGATGAGAATCGGCGACAAGATGCTCTGTCTGCATACACTGTCAGACACGGAAGATCTGCCCGCAAAGGTCAGCACTGACAACCGGTACGAGCGTCTATCGACTGACCGAAGCGACAGCCGCCTCTCGTTTGCAAGTCCCGTCGGATTGTTGTTGCCATGCAACCACATCTACAACCAGTATATCCTGATTGACGACCATGACGAGAACTTAGTGAAGTTCGAGAAGACTGCCCGCAACATGAACAGTCTCTCACGGTATAGCCGTAGCAATGCCATTAACAAGGAGTGGATAGACCGCTATCTCAACGAGGCACATTCATACGGACTGACCTCAGTACGGGCCCATTTCAATGTCATGACATGGAGTGATGACACCGAGGAACTGCGGCGAGTCAAGAATGATGTCGGCGGCCAACTGGCGACAATGGGATGTATGCCACGGCATAACACTATTGACTGCCCGACACTGTTCTGGTCGGCGATGCCCGGCAACGAGGCTGATTTTCCTGCCGAGGAAAGTTTCTACACTTTCATCGAGCCTGCGGCCTGTTTCTTCACAGCGGAAACGAACTATCGTTCTTCGCTATCGCCCTTCGGAATAAAGATGGTCGATAGATTGACAGGTAAGCCTATCCATCTGGATATTAGCGACGAGCCTATGAAGCGCGGTATTACTACCAACCGCAACAAGTTCATACTTGGGCCGTCAGGTAGCGGAAAGTCGTTCTTTACCAACCATCTGGTGCGCCAGTATTATGAACAAGGTGCCCATGTGTTGCTGATTGATACGGGTAATTCATACGAAGGTCTTTGCAACCTTATCCACAACCGTACTCACGGTGAGGATGGAATCTACTACACCTACACAGAAGACAACCCCATATCTTTCAATCCGTTCTACACGGATGACGGTGTTTTCGATGTCGAGAAAAAGGACAGTATCAAGACGTTGCTCTTGACGCTCTGGAAGTCAGAGGACGACAGAGTAACAAAAACGGAGAGCGGTGAGCTTGGCTCGGCATTGTCAATGTTCCTTGACAAGATGCAAAACGACCCTGATATTGTTCCATGCTTCAACTCGTTCTACGAGTTCATGCGTGATGAATACCGTGCTGAAATGGCACAGCGTCCTATCCCTATCTATAAACAGGACTTCGATATAGATAATTTCCTGACTACGCTGCGCCAGTATTATCACGGCGGTCGTTTCGACTTCCTGCTCAATTCCAAAGAGAATATCGACCTGCTCAACAAGCGGTTTGTAGTCTTTGAAATTGATGCTATCCGCGACAATAAAGACCTTTTCCCTGTGGTAACGATTATCATCATGGAGGCTTTCATCAACAAGATGCGAAGGCTCAAAGGTATCCGCAAAGTACTTATCTGCGAGGAAGCATGGAAGGCACTTTCGACCGCTAACATGGCTGAATACATGAAGTATATGTTTAAGACGGTCAGAAAGTATTTCGGTGAGGCTGTGGTGGTTACGCAGGAGGTTGACGACATAATATCGTCGCCGATTGTCAAGGAAACCATCATCAACAACTCCGACTGCAAGATTCTCCTTGACCAGCGCAAGTACATGAACCGTTTCGACCAGATTCAGGAGCTGCTCGGTCTGACCGACAAGGAGAAGGCTCAGATACTCTCCATAAACATGGCTAACAATCCGAACCGCCTCTATAAAGAGGTGTGGATTGGTTTAGGCGGCACTCAATCCGCCGTCTATGCCACGGAGGTGTCGATGGAGGAATATCTCTGCTATACAACCGAGGAAACGGAGAAAGTGCAGGTGTTGAACAAAGCCCGGCAACTCGGTGGCAGCGTAGAGGCGGCAATTCGATTGCTCGCCAATGAAAGAAGGGAGGGTGCCATATGAAGATACCCAAATTCTTTCATCCGATTCTCGGAGTGCTGACAGGCTTTATTCTCTTCCTCGCCGGTATTGCAATTCTGACGATAGTCTTTGTCGGAATGGTCAAGGCCGCCAATTACGCCGCACCATACTTTGCGGAGTTCGTTAAAGGTTTCCATCTTCTAATCCACAGAATATTGTCGTTATGAAAATTGCAATAACTATCGTGAAGGTACTAATGGCAATCACTTTCGGACTGATAGCCGGACTTGCAGTCATGCTCCTGCTGCCGCTGCTGTTCACCTTCGCACTAATCAAAATTATAGGCGGCGCAGCCACCTCAATCCGTTAACCACAAAACCAAAAGTAAAAATGTACGAAGAAATAAAAAAACTACGCCATTCATTATGGCTGACCACTGATGAGAAAATCCAGCTCATCTTCCAAGACAACAAAGGTCTTTCCATGGTAAAGGTACGTGAACGCGGAGATAACAGATCAGAGCACATGTACCTGCTGCTTCCCACTCTTGAAAGCGAAGTATTCGCTTTTGACACTCCCAATGGGCGATTCACCGTTGGCATTTCATCTACCGGCGAAGAACTGTTTCTCTCTCCAATCGGAGTATTCCTGTATCCCTATGGTCAAATCGGTTGCAAGCCGCAGACTATCAGCATCAACAATGCTGAGTCCCAGATGGTGAACAACAGTGCGACAGACATAATCAACTAAAATCCAAAGCAAAAATGAGACAACTGAAATATCTATTTCCACTTATCGCCCTGTGCCTTCTGTTAGGCACGGGCAGGGCAAACGCCCAATGGACGGTAATCGACCCGTCAAACATTGCCCAGTCTATCGTAAATTCCTCAAAATCACTCGTGCAGGAATCAACGACCGCCCAAAATATGATTAACAACTTCAAGGAGACGGTCAAGATTTACCAGCAGGCAAAGAAATATTACGATGCCCTGCAATCGGTGAACAACCTCGTCCGCGACGCCCGAAAGGTGCAGCAGACAGTCCTGATGCTCGGCGACATATCCGGTTATTACGTCAACAACTTCAAGAAGATGCTGACCGACCCCAATTTCACGAGTTCCGAACTATCGGCCATAGCCTCCGGCTACACCCGCATCCTCGAAGAAGCCAACGGCGTGCTGGGCGACTTGAAGCAGGTGGTCAACATCACGACGCTCAGTATGACCGACAAGGATCGCATGGATATCGTGGACAGTTGCCACAAGGAGATGAAGCGTCTGAAGAACCTGACGGCATATTATACAAACAAGAACATCTCTGTGTCGTATCTCCGCGCCAAGAAGAAAGCCGACACACAGCGTGTTGTGAACCTCTATGGTGACGGCTCCGAAAAATACTGGTAAGCCATGCTCTGCGCGATAGATTTTTCAAACCTCCACTCCATACTCCGGTCGCTCTACGACGAGATGATGCCTCTGTGCGGCGACATGGCTGGAGTGGCTCAGGGCATAGCCGGTCTCGGTGCCCTGTTCTATGTGGCTTACCGCATCTGGCAGTCGCTGGCGAGGGCCGAACCGATTGATGTGTTCCCGCTGCTCCGTCCCTTCGTCATCGGTTTCTGTATAATGTTCTTTCCCTCGGTGGTGCTTGGCACCATCAACTCGGTAATGTCGCCCATCGTTCAAGGTACCGCCTCGATGCTCGAAGGGCAGACCCTCGACATGAAGAAGTACCGGGAGGAAAAGGACAGGCTGGAATACGAACAGATGATGAACGACCCGTCCACTGCTTATCTCGTTGACGATGCAGAGTTTGACAGGCAGATTGATGAACTCGGTGTGACAGAGATTGGCACAGCCGCCGGAATGTATATCGAGAGAGGTATGTATAAGGTCAAGAAGGCTATCCAGAATTTCTTCCGCGAATTATTGGAAATGCTCTTTCAGGCTGCCTCGCTCACGATAGACACGATAAGGACATTCTTCCTGATAGTGCTGGCGATATTGGGACCGATAGCGTTTGCCATATCCGTCTGGGATGGTTTCCAGAACACCCTTGTCCAGTGGATATGCCGATACATTCAGACCTATCTATGGTTGCCTGTGGCTGATTTATTCTCCACAATCCTTGCCAAAATCCAAGTCCTGATGTTGCAGAATGACATTTCGGAGCTGGCGAATAACCCGAATGTTGATCTCGACGGGAGCAACACCGCTTACACGGTGTTCATGATCATCGGCATCATCGGATACTTCACGATTCCGACCGTCGCAGGCTGGATTATACAGGCCGGAGGCATGGGCAGCTACAACCGCTCGATCAACAACACCGCCATGACCGGAGGCTCATGGGCCGGCAGCATAGCCGGAGGAGTAGCGGGTAATGTCGCAGGTCGTGCCGGTAAACTCTTAAAATAGTATTCAAATGGAATTTAAGTCATTAAAAAACATCGAGACCTCCTTTCGGCAGATAAGGCTGTTCGGCATTGTTATGGTATCGCTCTGCGCCTTCATCGCAATCGGTGCCGTGGTGCTGTCGCTGAACTTCGCCGAGAAACAGAGGGAGAAAATCTATGTCCTTGACAACGGCAAGAGCCTGATGCTAGCCTTGTCGCAGGATATGGAGCAGAACCGCCCGGCAGAGGCACGGGAACACGTGCGACGCTTCCATGAGCTGTTCTTCACCCTGTCGCCCGACAAATCGGCGATTGAGCACAACATCAACCGCGCCATGTCGCTGGCCGACAGAAGTGCCTACAACTATTATTCCGACTATGTGGAGAAAGGCTACTACAACCGCATCATAGCCGGAAACATAACGCAGGTGCTTCAGGTGGACAGCATTGTCGCCGATTTCAACGACTACCCCTATCAGGTCAGAACCTACGCCCGGCAGATGATCATCCGCCAGAGCAACGTGACCGAAAGGTCGCTTATCACGAATTGTCGTCTGGTTAACACCGGCCGTTCCGACGATAACCCCAACGGATTCATGATCGAGGGTCTGACGATTCTGGAAAACAAAGATTTGATAACCACAAAACGAACATTGTCCCAATGAGTGTAAAACAGAAAATCCACAACCTCGTGTCGCCCTTATATAATAAGGTGTGGCACGGCCCGAAAGGGAAAATCAAAGAACGGGTGAAACAAGCCTGTGAAGATATGCCCCACAAGCAACGCCTAATGGTCGTTACCATTCTTTTATCGGCATTTATTCTTGTAGCCTTCTTCGTGTTCGGTCACTCCTGTTACAAGATGGGCGCCGGTCATGCTCGGCAGGCAATTGAGATAGAGCATATCCGACAACTTGAACTCCCGACCCAAAGTACCTCCGATGTCTCACCTAAAACGGTAGAAGATGAAACTGCTCGATGACCTCAAAGCGAAATTCGCCCCGAAAACTCCGGCAGAACGTGAGCGGTTGAAACGGATAACTGTCTATACGCTGCTGGTTCTCTCGTGCCTCGTATGCTTCTGGATTATCTTCGCTCCAAGCGGCGATGACGATGCCGTCAAGGGAAAGGCGAACATGGAACTTCCAGACCAGACTTCCGCAGGTATGCCCGACACCAAGCTGAAGGCATACGAACAGGAGGCGGCGCAGAAAGACAAGGCGCGTAATGACAGCACGATAAATGCCGTGACGCTACAACTCGACACCGTTACAGCTCCGGCGGAACCGACATTGCCCGATGAGATTCAGAACTCGGCTGCGGCATACCAACAGGCTCAGGCATCGTTGCAGGATTTCTATGTCCCGGAGTACAACGAATCGGCACAGGTAGCGAAGTTGCAGGCACGGCTCGATGAGCTGGAGATGCAGAACTCTATGGCACAGCAACAGTCGCAACAACCCAATGAAATGGAGTTGCTTGAAAGGTCGTATCAGTTGGCGGCGCAGTATATGGGTAATGGAAATGCTGGCAATGTCCCGCCTCCACAAGTCGATGAGAAAGGAAAGCGGAATGTCCAGCCGGTGCAGAATGTTACCCACAATGTCGTATCGACGTTGAGTGCCGCCACAAACGAGAGAGGCTTCAACACATCGGTCGGCATGAAAAGGTCGGTCGGCAAGAATACAATCGCCGCCGTCATTGCCGGCAACCAGTCCGTTACCAACGGGCAGTCAGTGAAGTTGAGAACCACCGAACCGATGTGGATAGGCAACAGGCTCATACCCCGTAACACCGTCCTTGTCGGTGCAGCGAGATTGCAGGACGAGCGTCTGGAGATTGAGATTTCCTCTATTGAGTGTCAAGGCTCAATTTATGATGTAGAACTGAAAGTCTATGATTCCGACGGTCAGGAGGGTATCAATATCCCCAACTCAATGGAGACTGACGCGCTGCACGAGATTGGCGCCAATATGGGGTCAACAATGGGCAGCTCAATAAATATCTCCACCGACGCCGGAGCGCAGATTGCATCCGATGTGGGTCGAGGCCTCATCAACGGTGTGAGCCAGTATCTCACAAAGAAGATGCGTACTGTCAAGGTGCATCTTAAATCTGGGTACAGGGTGATGCTTTACCAGCCCGAAAACAACTAAAACCACTTAAATCCAACGTAAATTTTTATGAAACTGAAAACAATTATTCTCTCAGCCATTGCCGTTATCGGCATGGCAACCCCCGCCTTTGCAAAAGACAAGGCACCCAAAAACACCGATAACAATGTGTCGTCTGATACTGAACAAGTCGCCGAACACGACATGAACGTGTACGGAGCCAACTACACCGACGGCGACAAGTTCGACGGTCTGACCCGAAAGGTCGGTTTCGACCGTATGATTCCGCCCCACGCACTGGAGGTCTGCTACGAGAAAACCACGCATATTATCTTCCCTGCGGAGATAATTTATGTGGACCTCGGAAACGAAAACCTTGTGGCAGGTCTCGCTGATGGAGCGAAGAATGTACTTCGCGTTAAATCAGCGTTTAAGCGTTTCAAAACCGAAACGAATCTGTCAGTAATCACCGATGATGGGAGCTACTACACGTTCAATGTCAAATTTGCGAAAGAGCCTCTGCTTCTGAGCATTGAGATGACCGATTTTCTCCATGACGGCGAGGCTGTCAATCGCCCAAATAACGCTCAGGAGATATATCTCGAAAAATTGGGCAGTGAGTCGCCGATGCTTGTCAAGCTGATTATGAAGTCAATCTACAAGCAGAACAAGCGCGAGATCAAGCATATCGGCTCAAAGCGTTTCGGGGTGCAGTTCCTCCTGAAATCCATTTACACCAACAACGGGATGCTCTACTTCCACACAGAGCTGAAGAACACCTCCAATATCGCTTTCGACATCGACTACGTATCGTTCAAGATTGTGGATAAGAAGGTTATCAAGCGAACCGCCATGCAGGAGCAGGTACTCGAACCGCTCCGCGCCCAGAATTACGTGACTGTGGTACACGGCAAGCAGTCGGAGCGTACGGTCTTCGCTTTGGAGAAATTCACCATCCCCGACGACAAGCAGCTCGTTATCGAGGTCGCCGAAAAGGAAGGCGGCCGCCATCAGTTCTTCGTGGTGGATAACGAGGACATCGTGAGGGCCAATGTAATCGACGAGTTATCAATTCAGTAAATACAGTATCCCATGAAGAAGATTTTTGCAATCTTCGCTGTGGCAGTGTTTTCCCTCCTCGGAGGGAAGGCATTTGCCCAGCGATGCCTCCCCGGAATGTCTGCGGTTGAAATAAAGGCGAACATGGCAGACGGTTTCTACACCGGAAAGTCCCGCGACTGCGGTTATGACCTCGGAGTAATCTATTCAGTATTCACAGGAAGTCATGGCAATACATGGTCTTTCGGTGGCGAGTATCTCCAGACCTTCAAGCCATACGGCGAGAAAGGTCGCATCCCGGTGGCTCAATTCACTGGCGAGGCTGGATATAATCTCCATATCCTCAGCGACTACTCGATGACATTCCACCTCTACGGCGGCATTTCCGCACTTGCCGGGTATGAGACAGTCAACTGGGGTAAGGATGTGCTGTCCGACGGCTCTACGCTACATGACGGCGACAACTTTATCTATGGCGGTGCGCTCAACTTGCAGGCGGAGTTTTATCTCTCGGATAAAGTAGCCCTGACCGCCAATGTCAAAGGCCGGTTTACTTTCGGAAGCGATGTTCAGATATACCATACAACCTATGGTGTCGGTGTCAAATTCATAATTGAATAGCCTATGAGATATACAAAAAATGACATCAGGAATATCCCGCTGACAGAGTTTATGGCCGCTCTCGGCGAAAAGCCTGTCAAGGCTTTCGGGGACATGAAACTATACTATGCTCCCCAGCGCGATGACTCCGAACCGATGTTAGTGGTAGATACCAATACAAACCGATGGTATGACCATGCCACAGACCAGAGTGGCGACATCATCGACCTCGCCGCCTTGAAGATGAACCCTAACCTCTACACGGATCCACGCGACTTCATCTTGAAGTATATGAATGAATATGAGCAAAGCAAGGAGCTTTCGGCAATGGCACGTCGTCCGCAGGAGCCGATAGTTATCAGCCTCGACATAAGGAAAGTGAAACTCACTGACTTTATGAAAGCTCTCGGTCAGGAACACCCGGTGGCGGCTGACGGTAATCTCCGTATTTACAATGCTCCCTACGATGACAAACTCGGTCCGACAATGGTAATCAACATCGAGACTAATCTCTGGCGTGATACCAAGTCCGGCGCATACGGCGGAATCTATGACCTCGCCTATGAGTTGACCGGCTCGTGTAATATGTCGGAACTTAACCGATATATCGCCTCTGAAATGTCGGCTTTGGATAAGACCAAAGACAAGGAACAGAAGATAGAGCCGCCCAAACAGGAACAGGAGCCTGACAAACCCAAACGGAGGATGCGCTTATGAACATTGATGACATCAAGAAAATCTCGCTTGTCGAGTTCCTCAATCAGTTGGGCTATCAGCCTACCGGACGCGACAGCAAAGGTCTATGGTTTTACTCCCCATGTCGAAGTGAGCGTAAGCCATCGTTCCACGTCAATCCCCGCAAAGATGTATGGTTCGATTTTGGCAGTGGTGCCGGAGGCGACATCTTCACTCTTGCCGGAGAACTGTGCAACTCCAGCGACTTCATCAGACAGGCGGAGTTCATCGCCGAGAAGATGCAGATGCCTATAGCAATGCCCTATAAGCCTGAGCCGTTCATCGAGCAACCGACCTTTGAAGATGTGAAAGTCTCAAAACTGGAATCTCCGGCATTGCTGAAATATCTTGCCGACAGAGGTATTCCCCGTAACATCGCCCAGCGGTGGTGTGTGCAGGTGGATTACCGACTTCACGGCAAAGACTACTATGCCATCGGTTTCGAGAACAACGCACATGGTTTTGAGCTTCGCAACTCCTTCTACAAGGGGTCATACCCACCCAAGCACATAACCCACATCGCCGATGGTAACACCCGGTGCAACGTGTTTGAAGGCTTCATTGACTTCCTTTCAGCGGAACGCCTCGGACTCAATGACGGTTCCGACTCGGTTGTTCTCAACTCCGTTGCCAATGTCGGCAAAGCCCTGACCATCTTCCCGGACTATTCCGTAATCGCCTGTTACCTCGATAACGACGAGGCTGGACGATCCGCCCTTGCCAGACTCCGCAGGGAGTTCGGCGATAAGATTATGGATAAGTCAGCTCTCTATCCCGACCACAAGGATCTCAACGACTACCTTGTGGCTACCCAACCCAAAATTTCTAACAACTCAAAATTAAAACTCTGAAAAACAATGAATACAATACTGAATAAAATCGGCGCAACCCGCGTCACTCCCGCCCGTTTCTTCGGCTTCTGGGCAATCCTCTTCACTCTCGTTCTCGCTCTCACTTCCTGCTCCGACGACCTCGACGTGCAGCAGTCCTATCCGTTCACGGTGGAAGTCATGCCATACGGCGACAAAATTACCAAAGGGCAGACCGTAGAACTGCGCTTCGAGATAAAGCCCGAAGGAAACTATGCCAACACCCTCTATACCATCCGCTACTTCCAGTATGACGGCGAAGGCACGCTCAAACTTGTTGACGGTCCCGTGCTGGTCAACAACGACCGCGTGCTCCTCGAAAGCAAGACCTTCCGCCTGAACTACACCGCCCAGTCTTCCGAGGCTCACAAATTCCTAATAGTCGTAGAAGATTCGTTCAATTCGACCCCGTGGCAGCAGACCTTCGAGTTCAACAGCAAAGACAGTGGTGACAATGACGGCGGCAAGACACCTGGCATCATCAACCCTGTCAATCCCGGAACCATAACACCCATCGGCTTATGAAAAAACTACTGATATTCCTCATGGCGTTAGTGACCCTCTCGGTCACTACGCCAGCCTTCGCCGCAAAGCGAAGCATAATGGATTTACCTCCATACGAGAGAGCAGTTCTAATCATCAAGCACCATGAAACCTTGCATGACTCCCGGAAACATTGGCCCTACCTCGGATATGGTCATAGAAAACTCCCCGGAGAAAAATACTTTCGTGGTTATAAGATGAATGAACGGGAGGCTGATGCGCTTCTGCGCAAAGACCTCAACAAGTTCATCGCACTTTTTGCCGGATTCAAACCGATGGATGCGCTCCTTTTAGGTGTGTTGTCATACAATATCGGTCCGGGGGCAGTTATGAAAAGTTCGGTCTTTCGTAAACTAAAAGCCGGTGACCGTAATATTTTCAAGTCATACACTGCCCACTGCAAATATAAAGGCAAATTCCATAAGGGTCTATATAAACGTCGCTGTCAGGAGTTTGCAGCTCTTTACGTCCCCTAAAATATATACAAATGGATATGACTCATTGAGTTGTATCCATTTGTTGTATTGTGATAAATCCCACTATCAGAACTTCACCCCGCCTTTCGACATCCCCGAATCATGGCAGTGGGTAAGATTAGGTGATTATGTTATAAATCGAGATGGCGAAAGAGTTCCAATCGCTTCGACGATAAGGAGCAAACAAAGTAATAAAATTTATGATTATTACGGAGCGGCAGGAGCCATTGATAAAGTGGATAACTACATCTTTGATGAACGTCTTTTATTGATTGGTGAAGATGGTGCTAATTTATTGAGCCGCACAAAGGATAATGCGTTCTTTGCGGATGGTAAGTATTGGGTTAATAATCACGCACATGTTTTAGATTCCAGTGATAAATTCCTTTTAGAATTTGTTGCCCTTTATATCAATACCATACCATTAGACGATTATATAACAGGCTCTGCACAGCCTAAACTATCGCAAGACAATCTGAATAATATACATTTGCCAATTCCCCCGATAGAAGAACAAAGGCGTATCTTAACAATGATAGAATCGTTGATGTCTATTATTTGTGAAATTAGGGAATCTAAACAGCAATTATCTCAGTCTATAGCATTAACGAAATCCAAGATCCTTGACCTCGCGATGCAGGGAAAGCTCGTGCCGCAAGACCCGGCGGACGAACCTGCCGCCGAGATGCTCCGTCGCGTCAATCCAAAGGCAAAGATAATAACGGATAACCCACATTATCCGCAATTGCCGGATAACTGGGTGCTGACCACCATTGATTCGGTCTGTGATTATGGCTATTCAGAGAATGTTAACGTTGATGAAATTGCCCTTTCTGAGTGGATACTTGAATTGGAAGATATCGAAAAAGATAGTGGGTGCGTTGTTGCTCAGAGGTCTAAGAAAGATAGAACAGTCAATGGAGTTCGACATAGATTCGTCAAGGGCGATGTTCTATACTCAAAACTCCGAACCTATCTCAACAAAGTATTGGTAGCTCCGACAGATGGTTATTGCACCACAGAGATAATCCCGGTAAAATCCTACGATTGTGTTATACCTGAATATCTCTGCGCATGGCTACGTTCGCCATTCTTTCTCTCTTATACTGCTGAATGTTGTTATGGAGTTAAGATGCCTCGATTAAGCACCACCGATGCTCGTAAAGGTATTATACCCATTCCTCCTATAAATGAACAGAAGCGTATCACTCAGAAATTAAGCAAAATTTCAGAATTATTATCAAATCTCTCTATTTCAATAGACTAACGATAATATTATCCAAACAATTAAACCACCCTTGAACACGTTCAATAATAGCACGCTGTGTGTTCAATGGTGGTATCGGGATATGTATATCCTCAACGATTGATTTTCCAACTCTTTGTTGGCCAACAACTCCATTAAAAGTTCCCGTACAACATTTAATGAAGTTATCTGACTTGAAGAATAGTAATGAGAACTCAGGAATCAATATTGTGCTTCTGAATATGAGCAGTTCTGTTGTTCCTGCGCCAATCCCATTTGGGAGATCTCGTAGAATCATAGATTTTCGATTCTCCAAACATGGTGATATTTTGGCTACCGCAATATCTCCGTCTGCAAAATGTGTGAATCCTGATTTTATTTCACCCCACTGTTTTACATCATAATGAAATTTGTTAGAGTAGCCGTCATGGATTGACGCCATCGGAACAAAGCCTGCTTGAATATTATCCGAAGCCTTGTTCTTCGGATTGATTTCAAATACATCTTTGATTCTGGTCAGCACCCAGTTATCCGGCAATTGCGGATAATGTGGGTTGCGTTATCTTATTATCATGTTCAACTTAAATTGAATGTGATATGATAACCAAGTACAAATCATTCCTTTCGCGCCAAGATTTGGCGGCGAACACTGTCCGCTCGTATGTGTGGACGGTGACACACTTCCTTGAAAAATACAAGGAGGTGACACGCGAGAATCTGCTCGCCTATAAAGGCTATCTGGTGGAGAACCACAAGCCTCAGACCGTCAACCTGCGCCTACAGGCCATCAACAAGTATCTGGAGTTTATCAGAAAGGAGAAACTCAAAATGCGCTTCGTAAAAGTGCAGCAGAAAAACTTTCTCGAAAACGTAATCAGCGATGCTGATTATAAATTCCTCAAAACCCGACTGAAACGAGACGGTCACACCTCATGGTATTTCGTGGTGTGGTTCCTTACAGCCACTGGAGCCCGCGTCAGTGAACTCCTGCAAATCAAAGCCGAGCACGTCCAGCAGGGCTATCTCGACATCTACTCCAAAGGTGGGAAATTACGTAGGCTTTACATTCCAAAGAGCCTCCGCGCCGAGGCATTAGTGTGGCTCAAAGAGCGAAACCTCGAATCGGGCTATATCTTCCTCAACCGTTTCGGCGAACGAATAACAGCCCGAGGCATAGCCCAGCAACTCAAACTGTTCGCCCAGAAGTATGGTATCAATACAGCAGTAGTCTATCCCCACTCATTCCGTCACCGCTTCGCCAAAAACTTCCTTGACCGCTTCAACGATCTTGCTCTGCTCGCTGATCTTATGGGTCATGAAAGCATTGAGACCACGCGCATCTACCTCCGCCGTACCGCTACCGAACAGCAAGCCATAGTTGACAAGATAGTCAACTGGTAACCAACTCCCTTTCACAAGCGTCTTTGCCCTCTTGACCATTCAAGATTGCAAAGACGCTTCTATCTGATCAAGAACGGAATATAGCTCCTCAATTTTTGCAACGATACGCTTCTGCTCATTATATGGCGGAAGAGGTATCGCTAATTGGTGCAATGATTTTGACGAAAATCCTTGTAAAGCAATTCCCTTACCTCCAATCAAATCCTTATCTTTATAATGCCTAAACACATGATAATAAAGTGGAATATGAATTTCATTGGCAATCGGGCGCAGTCTATGTAAATGATTTTGAATCATAATATTTCTATCAAGATTCCATATCGCTGCTCTACCAACATCACCACCTTCACAAACGAGTAAATCACCATGACGTACAGTACATTTTTCAAGTTCATTCTTCTTGAAAGGCATTTTCTTCAAATCATCAAGTTCAAACCTATTCCAATAAACATTGGAAGTTGTAATATACTCATACTCTATGCCATCGCGATTCGAGGAATTAAGTGCCTTTCCTGTGTTATGCTGAAAAATATCTCCGAGCTGACACCAAGTCCAGGTATTTGGAATGTTCCAAGAATGTGGGTTATCCGTTATTATCTTTGCCTTTGGATTGACGCGACGGAGCATCTCGGCGGCAGGCTCGTCCGCCGGGTCTTGCGGCACGAGTTTGCCCTGCATCGCAAGATCAAGGATCTTGGACTTCAGATTGGCAATACTTTCACTCAGATTTTTTTTACTTTGGTCGATACCATCTATAACACCTACGATAGAATGAAATGCTGAAATTATTCGACTTTGTTCTTCTTTTGGCGGTAAAGGTAAGATAAAGTCTAATAGCATCTTTTGCGTAATTTGATTGATAGCTGTAGAGTTAGATTCATCCAAATAGCTATTAAAATACGCAGAATCCAATAAAAGCTTTATCCACGGATTATAACAACTACGACATACAGCCATGAAAGCACCAAATGAAGTGGGACGTTCTAAATTTTCAATGATAACATTTTTCCCGACTAATCTTCTGCTGCCATTTCGAGCGCATATTAAAAGGTCTCCGTTGTTAAGATATTGTTTCTCAAGTATAGGGCAAGACACATAAACAATATCGTCCAAACAGATTTTGTTATCCCTGATATTATTAGAACGATAAACAGGGACACCATCATCTACGATGTCCTGAGGCGAGTATGTTAATCCAATATTCGATGATGCTATTTCATCTATTTTAACCCACTGCCATGATTCGGGGATGTCGAAAGGCGGGGTGAAGTTCTGATAGTGGGATTTATCGGTAGATTTTTTTGCTTTGGGGCGTTTGAGTTTGCCCTCGGCTATGAGACGTTCCTTCTCGGCGCGGATGCGGTCGAGAAGGACGGATGCCGGTTCGTCATTGGGGTCTTGTGGCAGGAGTTTACCACGGATGGCGAGGTCGAGTATGCGCTGGCGTAGTTTCTGAGTATCCATAATTGTCACTTATTACGATAAATCTCATCAAGGGTCTGTCCCTTATCGTTTTTCCATTCTACCCAGCCATTTGAGCTGCATCCTCCGCAAATGCTCGCAGCTGTACTTGGACTTGAAAATGAAATATCGGATGTCAAAACCGGGTTGCCATTTTCATTTGTCTGAGAGTAATCCTTGATAATCATTTCCCGTCTTTCGATGGTATGGCAAGAGTTTACAGTATCTTTGGATAATATACTCCCTCGCAATACAGTAAAGCCATTTCCATCATACACACCTTTTGCATTTGCGCCTCTACGCTTAAAATGGAAAACGGGTAGTTGATTAACCGAAGCTGTTTCAAAAATGCTTATCCCAATAAAAGATGTCAGGAATTTGATGTCCTCGAAGAACTCATCCATAGCATCTTTCTGATATTCCGGAAGGTTCGGTTCTTTCGGAGTCTGCTTGTTTTCCTGAAGACCATATCGGTTGATATTCTTTGCCTGTTGCACGGCAAGATATTCCAGATATTGCACATCTGTTTTGGTCATATCCGCATCTTTTGAAACGAATATAAGAGCTTTCTGCCAAAAGGTTTTCTTTTGGTCATGGTCTTTTACCCTCTCCCTGAAGTTTTCGGTTTCTCCAATATAAGCCTGCGGTTTTGCCATTTCATCTTCGCCAATAAGAATATAGAATGCCGGCTTGTGTAGTTTCTTCTGTTTGTCGAGATAGTCAAGATTTGAACGTGGCACGACAAACATCTGGCATATCTTATTGCTGATAAAAGCATAGCGGGTTCCTTTGGGATCTCCGTCCACGAGGTATGTAGTTACTGTCTTACCCATGGCTTATTCGTTGACTTCGTTAAGGTTAAGCTCGGAAAACAATTCCTTTAACTGAGCGACCGCAGAGGCTATGTTGTTGCTTTTTGTTTCAATGTCAGCCATTAGCTCGGCAAGGGTGCGGTCGTCGGTGTCCTCGATTTTCATCCATGTGATGTCAAGCGAGGTCTTGTCGCGTTTGAGCAGATCTTCAGCCGGATATTTGCGCCAGCGTCCGTTTGGTTCGGTCTCGGCGTTGTACGTTTCCGTTCGTGCCGAAATGTTGTCGGGATTATAACAGGACACGAAATCGTTAAGGTGGCGGCGTTCGAGCTTGTTGTTGGCGAGAGTATGTTTCACTCCGGTGCGGTAGTCGTAGAACCATACATCGCGTGTAGGCTCACCTTTGGTAAAGAACAGTACGTTTGCCTTAACTCCCTGAGCATAAAATATACCGGTGGGAAGACGCAGAATTGTGTGGAGATTGAAATCTGTCAGCAATTTGCGGCGTATCGCTTCGCCTGAACCCTCGAAAAGAACATTGTCAGGCAGCACGACAGCGGCACGACCGCCATTGCGGAGCGACATCATGATATGTTGCAGAAAGTTGAGCTGATTGTTCTTTGTCTCAGTGATGAAGTCATCGCGCTGAATATCGACCGAACCGGCAGGGCGTGTGCCGAACGGTGGATTTGCGAGTATGACATCAAAAAGTTTCTCGGGCTGCTTTTCGAGAGAGTCTGCACAAATGATAGGACTGCGGTCAGTGCCGATACCATGCAGATAGAGGTTCATTGAAGCGAGGGTGACAACAAGTGCGGTGTTATCAGTTCCGCTCAATGCCTCGTTTCGCAGAAACTCCCGTTTCTCCTTGTCCTGACTCTGATTTTTCATATAATCGAATGCGGCAAGGAGGAAGCCGCCGGTGCCACAAGCCGGGTCACAGACTGTTTCGGTTATTTTAGGGCGGGCGCAATCAACCATTGCCTTGATAAGGGGGCGAGGTGTAAAATATTGACCAGCACCGCTCTTCTTGTCCTGACCGTTACGTTCCAAAATGCTTTCGTAAATAGCACCCTTCACGTCGCCTTCGAGAAGCCAGTCTTCCTCATCTATCATCGTGATGACCTTTTTGAGATAGACCGGTTTGTCAATCTTGTTCTGAGCTTTTGTGAAGATTGTGCCGATAAGATTATCCTGACGACTCAAAAAATCGAGCGTTTCTTCATATTGCATTAGAAGGTCTGTTCCGTCGAGAGCAGTCAGTTCTTCCCACTGATACCCCTCCGGTATGGCCGATTCCTCGCCGAGTTCACGGTTCTCCTTATCCATTTTCAGAAAAAGGAGATATGTCAATTGAGTTATGTAGTCAGTAAAGCCTACACCCTGACCTGAAAGGGTCGTGGCGAGGGTCCATACTTTTTTTATGATTGATTGTTCTGTATTGTTTGCCATTGCCGAGTTAAATTTTAGGCTACATTTCTGTGATAGATTATGAATCCGGCGAGAGACAAAAGAGCCTTGTTCGCTTCTGTGAGATTGCCAAATGCTTTAACAAGCTGAGCCGCCTGAGATTTGTCTTCCTCTCTGATATCCTTTATAGTTACAGCTCCATTTGATGCTATATACCTTACAACCTGCTTGATGACCTCAATCTGCTTGTCGGAGATATTACGCTGAAGCTGACCGTACCAGAGGTTGAAATACTGGTTGGCCGACGAACAGAGCGAGTCGAGGCGGTCAATCTGACCGAGGGCATAACGCACAAGCTGGATTATATTTGTCAATGCCTCCTTCTCCTCTTGTGTTGAGCGTGGCTTTACCTTCTCGCGATTGAGAAGAGAATAACAATTCCAGAGTTGAGAGACATTGAACTGGGAGTTTGCCCTGCGAAGCTGGACTGAGAGGTCGCGAAGCATTGAATAGGTCAACGGTTCGCCGGAGTTATTATAGATTATGCGCAATGCTTCAATCTCATCAGCATGTGTCTTGCAGTAATCCTCAAATGCGGAAGTCGTTTCCTGTGCTTCCTCCATAGAGAATCCTTTGGATATAAGGGTATCCTCACCGGGCATCAAGGTTTTGATGAAACCTGCGTTGAGAGTAAGCAGAAGCTCACGCGCCTTCGGATTATTTGCCAACGGCGCAAACAGACCTTTACGATCTAAATTAGGCTCATTGACATTGCGATACGGAGGCAACGATGGAGACGTTTCGGGGTCGATTGCCTTGAACATCCTTTCCGAAAGATCGGCCATAGTTATGCCGTGGGTCAGTTCAGTAAATTCATTGCGCTGTCCCTCGGTAGATTTGGAAGAAATACGAGCCAATCGAGCTGCCAGAAGTTTGAAATAACCGTCAGGAAGTTCGCCGTGCGTCATACGTTCAAGGAGTTTCTTGAATGTTATTGTCTCGGTCGGGCCTTCATCTTCTCCGGGAGCCGGAACTGTCTTTTCAGATTCAGTAACGCCGACAGCATCCACCAGAAAGAAGCAGTCCTTGCTGAAAGCATTCGGGGTCACGTTTCGCAGCACATCATCACCGATGGTGCGTGTGCCTCGTCCCTTCATCTGGATATACAGTGGTTCTGAGCGGACATCACGCATGAAAATCAGGACTTCAAGCGGCTTTACATCCGTGCCGGTGGCAACGAGAGTACAGGTAACGGCAATGCGGAACTCCTTGTCGTTTCGGAAAGAGCGGATAAGAGCATCGCTGTCGCCGGAGGAATACGTTATTTTCTGTACGAACTTATCATCATCTTCCTTGCCGAACACCTCTTTGACAATCTTGACAATGTTGTTGGCATGAGCCTCGTTAAGGGCGAAAATCAGTGTCTTGGGAAGATAGTCAAAATTAGGTTCTCGCTGCGGCTCAATAAACAATTCAGAATAAACGGCATCCTTAAACGTCTGGAGAATAAGCTTAATCTGTGCCGGATTGATAATGGAGCGGTTCAGTTCCTCCTTTGTATAGTTCTGCGATTCGCGGTTGGTGATAGTCTCTACCTTTCCCGTGTAGCGCGTCACCTGACGCAGTTTGTCGCCGACACGGATCGCTCCTCCGTTTTCGGTTTCCTGAGTCTTGATGCGATAGATTCTTGCGCCTACATTGACACCATCGACTATTGACTTTTCAAGAGTGTAGTTGACAACGATATTGTTGTTGAAGAATGCCTTGGTTTCGGGCACGGGGGTTGCTGTCAGGCCAATCAACCGTGCGGTATTGAAATATTCCAGCACTTTCTTCCAGTTGCCATAAATCGACCTGTGACATTCGTCTATAACGATTAGGTCGAAATAATCCTGCGGCAAAGCCGGATTCGGAGGAAGGACTATTTCTTCATTGGTGCCGGATTCTTCGTCATCGTCATTGTCGGTCGTAATCGGCTCACCTTTCAGGAAAGCAAAAAGTCGCTGAATGGTAGAGATTACAACATTGGCATCTTTTGGTATGACCGCAGATTTAAGGCGGGACACACCAAAGATTGTATTAAACGGGTCTCCCGTCTCCGTCAATCGGTAAGTGCCAAATTCTCCTTCAGCCTGTTTACCAAGGTTATTACGGTCAACGAGGAAAAGCACTCTGCGCATTTTGGCATAATTCAAAAAGCGATAGGCTGCGGTAACGGCAGTATATGTCTTTCCTGCTCCTGTTGCCAATACCATAAGAGCGCGATTCTGACCGGTGCGGAACGATTTTTCAAGTTCGGTAACTGCTTCAAACTGACAGTCACGCAATCCGCGTTTCTTCACCACCGGGAGACCTGCAAACTGGTCTTCGATGCCAAGCATCTTGACTATCTCTTTGGGAGAGTGGATGCGGTTTATCTCATCGTAGGCAGCATCCTCCTTTTCTTGATTTTTGAAAAGTACTGATTCGCCGTTTGACAGATAAACGAGAGGCAAGGGATTAGAATGGGTCTGGTAACAGCAGGGGACGGCACGAGTGTAGTGCTCGGCTTGTTCTGCCACGTAATCAGCAGTTATATCCACCTCTTTGCGTTTGGCTTCAAGCACACCAACCGCTTTCCCGTTTATAAAGAGGAAATAGTCGGCTTCAAGATTATTCTCAAGCAATCCCTCCCGTATGGCAACAGCAGTTGATGCCGGGGTATAATGGTCGCGGTCGGTGACCTCCCAACCTGCATCCTCAAACCAGCGGTCAATCTTGACTCTTGCTTTTTCTTCCGGTGTCATGTTCCTATATCTTTATATTATCGGAAGTTGTAGTTCAAAAAAAACAATCGCATATCACTATTCTCCATAGTTTAACTCCGGCTCTGATGCAATGGCTGAATCATTTGGATTCAAAAGCGTGCGAACATCAATACAATGATTCGGTAAAAATTACAGAAGTAGTTGAAACTTAAGTTAATATAACGAATTATCAAATACAAATGAATCGCCAAATCGTTCATTATAAAAAAACTTAGC
>NZ_CAJTCF010000060.1:0-26279 GCF_910574735.1 Duncaniella muricolitica
CTTATACATTAACTTTGTATTCAATAGTTTTGAATACCATAAAGTTACAAAACTTTATGGACATAAAAAAGCCTCAGCTTGTGAAAGTTGAGGCTTTTGCTATTTTTTTTGAGAAATAGTTCTGCAACAACCTCCGGAAATTGATAGCCGTATGCATCCGAGCCTGAAAGGCTCAGGATGCATACGGAAAAAATACGCCACAAAAAAAGATGTCTGAAAGACATCTCGTAACCTACCGAAGCCAATATAACACGACTCCCTCCAAAAAAACTATCCCTCAAAAGCAGTCGATCATGGTCACGGCCACGGCATCTACTTTATCGGAGCGATCACACGGTCACCGATAAGTTTAGCCAGCGACGAACGCATAGCCTCAAGCTCCTGCAGTTCACGCATCACCGCAAAAATAGCCTCGATATCATTCTTATCACACCCCGCCAGACGCGAACGCGCATCCTTGATACGCGTAGCGATTATAGCATCCTTCAGCTCATGAAGAGCACGGGGCACAAGATCACCCAACTGCTCACGCTCAGTCTGCACATGAGCATACTTCGTATGCACCTTGCTCAGAGTATGACGCTCGATCACCATCTCCGTAGCCAGATTACGCACCACATCATCAGGCGACGAACACAACTGGCGCGACAGATAACCCACACAATAATCCTCGAGCGAAGCCGCATAGCGCGCATCGACCGTCTCGGTAAGCGTACGCTCCATAGCCGTAATACTACCCACATCCGTAGCCTTGGCACGTATCTCCTCCACACCCGCCGCAAACGCCTCAGCCCTCTCGGCCATCAGACGCTCCTGCTCGCGGGCATAACTCTCCTCCCACCCCTCATGGCTCAGACGGCGCGCAGCCATCAGGAAATGGCGCAAGTCAGGATTGACCAGCTCAATACCATCCGCCTGCAAATCCGACTCGATATAGCCCAGCACCGTCATAGGCACCATCTCGTCATTATCACCCACCACCTCGGCAAAAGCATAATTGCCATAGCGGGCCACAAGCTGCATAAGAGCCATCTCATAGCGGCGCAGATAAGGAGCATGCTGATTGACCGCCGGAGCCTGACCACCCGCAGCCTCCTGTGCCGCCTCAGCCTCAGCATCCGCACGAGCCGCATCAGCATCCGCAGCACCATCGTCGACATCCTGAGGCATAGTGAGCGAAGCCTCGCGCAGCTTATCCTCACGCGACTTGAGAGCATACTCATTATAATATATACCCACCTGACGCTGCAACACCTCCTCCGAGATAAAAAGTATGCGCGAACACTCCTGCACATACACACTGCGGGTGATTTCGTTAGGTATCAGAGCGATAGTCTTGACAATACGGGTGATGACATTAGCGCGGGCCGTAGGGTCGTCCTCCACATCCTTGAGCAGAATACGCGCCATGAAAGTGATAAAATCAGTCTCATTGGCCCGTATATACTCCTCCACCTCAGTCGAACTGTGGCTCTGGGCAAACGAGTCAGGGTCCTCGCCCTGCGGCAGCAGCAACACCTTGATATCCATGCCGTCCTGAAGCAACAGCTCGATACCCCTCAGCGAAGCCTTGATGCCCGCGGCGTCAGCGTCATAGATAAGCGTGACATTGCTCGTGAAACGCTTGATAAGCCTCACCTGCTCAACCGTCAGAGCCGTGCCCGACGAAGCCACCACATTGCATATGCCCGCCTGGTGCATCGATATGACATCCATGTAACCCTCCACGATGATACACTTCCCGGCCTTGGCGATAGCCTGCTTGGCCTGAAACATACCGTAGAGCTCGCGACGCTTCGAATAGATATCGCTCTCGGGCGAGTTGACATACTTGGCCATCGACTTGTCCGAGCGCAGAGTGCGGCCTCCAAAAGCCACCACCTTGCCCGAAAGCGAATGCACTGGATAAATCACACGTCCGCGGAAACGGTCATAGATGCGCCCGTCATCGGTGCGGGTGCTCAGACCGGTAGCCAGGATATACTCCTCGCTGTAACCGCGCTCTATGGCCGACTTATAGAGCCTGTCGCGACCCTCGAGCGCGTAGCCCAGATGGAAACGCTCTATCATCTGGTCACTGATGCCGCGGTGGCGGAAGTAGCTCAGACCCACATCGCGCCCCTCGTCGGTATCGGTGAGATTGGACTCGAAATGGCGCAGCGCAAACTCGTTGACCGCAAGCATATTGTCGCGGGCAGTCTCTCTGCGCTCCTCCTCGGGCGTCATCTCGCGCTCCTCGATTTCGATATTATACTTGCGCGCCAGATAACGCAACGCCTCCGTATAGCTCAGGTGCTCGAGCTTCATGAGAAAATTGACCGCACTGCCACCCTCTCCGCAACTGAAACACTTGCAGAGACCGCGTGACTTCGACACCGAAAACGACGGCGAACGGTCGTTGTGAAACGGGCAGAGACCCCAGTAATTGGCACCCTTGCGCTTGAGCGACACAAAATCGCTCACCACCTCCACGATATCGGCGGCGTCAAGGATACGCTGGACTGTAGCACTGTTGATTTTCTTCATATTATCGGCACTCTTTTCGAGCTAAATTAGCACAAAGTTAGCGAAAATTTCATACCTTTGCAAACTGAATAAACAGCGGGGAGTCGTCCGTATGTCTCCCCCACATATATAATATTAATGGCATCAATCAACATTACCTTTCCCGACGGCAGCGTAAAGCAGTATGAGAGCGGCATCACTCCACTGCAGATAGCCGAAAGCCTGTCGTCTCAGTTGGCCCGCGACGTGCTCGCCGCCACAGTAAATGACAAGGAGTGGGATCTCGCCCGCCCCATCGACCAGGACGCTACCCTCCGTCTCCACAAATGGGAAGACCCCGAAGGCAAGCACGCATTCTGGCACTCGTCGGCCCACCTTCTCGCCGAAGCTCTCCAGGAGCTATATCCCGGCGTGAAATTCGGCATCGGTCCCGCCATCGAAAACGGTTTCTACTACGACATCGACCCGGGCGACAACCAGCTCACATCGGCCGACTTTGCAAAAATCGAGAAAAAAATGCTCGAACTCGCCCGCGAGAAGCAGCCAATCGTACGCGCTGACATCTCCAAAGCCGACGCCCTCAAGCTCTTCGGCGACCGTGGCGAGGAATACAAGTGCGAGCTCATCTCCGAGCTCGAGGACGGCAACATCACCACCTACACCCAAGGCTCATTCACCGACCTCTGCCGCGGACCCCACATCCCCAACACCTCACCCATCAAGGCCGTCAAGGTGACCTCGCTCGCCGGTGCCTTCTGGCGCGGCGACGAAAAGCGCAAGCAGCTCGTGCGCGTCTACGGCATCACATTCCCCAAGCAGAAGATGCTCGACGAGTATCTGACCCTGCTCGAAGAGGCCAAGAAACGCGACCACCGCAAGCTCGGCAAAGAAATGGAGCTCTTCGCCTTCTCTCAGAACGTAGGCGCAGGCCTGCCCCTCTGGCTCCCCAAAGGCACAGCACTCCGCGACCGCCTCGAGCAGTTCCTCCGCAAGATTCAGAAGCAATACGGCTACCAGCAGGTAATCACACCCCACATCGGCAATAAAAACCTCTACGTGACCTCGGGCCACTATGCAAAATACGGCAAGGACTCCTTCCAGCCCATCCACACACCCGAGGAGGGCGAGGAATACCTGCTCAAACCCATGAACTGCCCCCACCACTGCGAGATATTCCGCGCGCTGCCCCGCAGCTACCGCGACCTGCCCCTGCGACTGGCCGAGTTCGGCACCGTCTACCGCTACGAGCAGAGCGGCGAGCTCCACGGACTCACCCGCGTGCGCGGCTTCACGCAGGACGACGCCCACATCTACTGCGCCCCCGAGCAGATCAAAGGCGAGTTCCTCAAGGTGATGGACATCATATTCTACATCTTCAAGGCACTCAAATTTGAAAACTTCGAGGCTCAGATTTCGCTCCGCGACCCCGAGCACAAGGAAAAATACATCGGCACCGACGAAAACTGGCACCTTGCCGAGCAGGCCATCATCGACGCATGCGCCGAGAAGGGTCTAAAAGCACGCACCGAGCTGGGCGAAGCAGCTTTCTACGGCCCCAAACTCGACTTCATGGTCAAGGACGCACTCGGACGCCGCTGGCAGCTCGGAACAATACAGGTCGACTACAACCTCCCCGAACGATTCCAGCTCGAATACACCGGCAGCGACAACCAGAAACACCGTCCCGTAATGATCCACCGCGCCCCCTTCGGCTCGATGGAACGATTCGTAGCCGTGCTCCTCGAGCACACCGCCGGACGATTCCCCCTCTGGCTCGCCCCCGAGCAGGCTGTCGTACTCCCCATCTCGGAGAAATTCAACGACTACGCCTACGAAGTCGCCCGACAGCTCAACGCTCAGGACATCCGCACCCAAGTCGACGACCGAAACGAGAAAATCGGCAAGAAAATACGCGATAACGAACTCAAACGTATCCCCTATATGCTCATTGTTGGCGAAAAAGAAGCCGAAAATGGTGAAATTTCCGTAAGAAAACAGGGCGAAGGTGATAAAGGTTCGATGAAAATTGCTAACTTTGCAGCCGAATTGACTCGCGAAGTCAATGAGATGATTAATCAATAACCCCAAAACAACGACATTTTACAACCTCTGAATGGAGAAAAAACCTTTCACCCCTCGTCCTCCCCGTCCCAACAACGGACCACGCCGCCCCTTTGTGCCTAACAAAGAGAAAGACCCCTACGCTACCAACGAGCGCATCCGCGCCCGTGAAGTCCGCCTTGTAGGTGACAACGTTGAGACAGGCGTATACTCCATACAGGAGGCCCTGAAAATGGCTGAAGAGCAGGAGCTCGACCTCGTGGAAATCTCCCCCACCGCACAGCCCCCGGTATGCAAGATTCTTGACTATCAGAAATTCCTCTACCAGCAGAAAAAGCGGCAGAAAGAACAGAAAGCCAAGGCTACCAAGGTAGTGGTCAAAGAGATTCGCTTCGGACCTCAGACCGACGACCACGACTACAACTTCAAGCTCAAGCACGCCATCGGATTCCTCCAGGAAGGTGCCAAGGTCAAAGCCTACGTCTTCTTCAAAGGACGCTCCATCCTCTTCAAAGAGCAGGGCGAAGTATTGCTGCTCCGCTTTGCCAACGACCTCGAAGAGTATGGCAAGGTCGACCAGATGCCGTTGCTCGAAGGCAAACGCATGATTATCATGCTCAGCCCCAAGAAAAAATAATCGGTCACGGACTCAAGCCCGTAATCATTAATCAGCAACACAACAGACGCGTCGGTCCGAATTGATCACCGGCCGTCACGAATCAAATCATATTTTTTAACAACATTCACAATGCCAAAGATTAAGACTAATTCCGGTGCCAAAAAGAGGTTCGCCCTTACCGGATCAGGAAAGATCAAGAGAAAACACGCCTTCAAGAGCCACATCCTCACCAAGAAGACCAAGAAGCAGAAGCGCAACCTCACTCACTTCTCGCTGGTGTCTCACGCCGACTCTTCCAACGTTAAGGAGCTCCTCGCCCTTAAGTAATCCGCTTATAGCGAAAGCCACAACGGCTCACTCACAAAAGTGACACACTTCTCTCTTGATTGAGAAAAAAACGTGATTTAATTCTAATTCCGTTAACCGAATGTTCAGCCACCCCATAATTTAAACAAGAGCATACCGCGTGCCGCTGACATTCACAAAACAATTACAAAATGCCAAGATCAGTCAATCATGTAGCCTCAAGAGCTCGCCGCAAGAAAATCCTCAAACTCACCCGTGGTTACTTCGGATGCCGTCGCAACGTTTGGACCGTAGCCAAGAACACCTGGGAGAAGGGTCTCACCTACGCCTACCGCGACCGCAAGGACAAGAAGCGTAACTTCCGCGCCCTCTGGATCCAGCGTATCAACGCTGCTGCCCGTCTCGAGGATCTTTCCTACTCCAAGCTCATGGGCCTCATCCACAAGGCCGGCATCGAGATCAACCGCAAGGTGCTCGCTGACCTCGCCCTCAACAACCCCGCCGCCTTCAAGGCCGTTGTTGACAAGGTGAAGAACGCCTAATCCACTTTTAAGCCAACACAGCTAAAAGATATTCAAGGACTCTGCCCCCTGACTTGTCCGGGACAGAGTCCTTGATGGTTATATACACACCCCCCGACACAACCCACACCCCATGGATTCAGACAAAAAATACAGCCCCGCCACACTATGCGTACAGGCCGGATGGACACCCGGCAAAGGCGAACCAAGAGTGCTCCCCGTCTACCAGAGCACCACATTCAAGTACGACACCAGCGAGCAGATGGCACGCCTCTTTGACCTCGAGGACACAGGCTACTTCTACACCCGCCTCCAAAACCCCACCAACGACGCCGTCGCAGCCAAGATAGCAGCACTCGAAGGAGGAGTCGCAGCCATGCTCACCTCATCCGGACAAGCAGCCAACTTCTACGCCGTGTTCAACATCTGCCAGGCCGGCGACCACATCGTAGCACAGGCCAACATATACGGCGGCACATTCAACCTCTTTGGCGTAACACTCAAAAAACTCGGCATCGACTGCACCTTCGTCGACCCCAACGCCTCCGAAGAAGAAATAGCCAAAGCCTTCCGCCCCAACACCAAAGCCCTCTTCGGCGAGACCATATCCAACCCCGGATGCGAAGTCCTCGACATCGAGAAATTCGCACGCATAGCCCACAGCCACGGAGTACCCCTCATCGTCGACAACACCTTCCCCACACCCATCAACTGCCGCCCCTTCGAGTGGGGAGCCGACATAGTGACACACTCCACGACCAAATACATGGACGGACACGCCGTGAGCGTAGGCGGAGCCATCGTCGACAGCGGCAACTTCCCCTGGGACAAATATGCCGACAAATTTCCCGGCCTCACCACCCCCGACGAATCCTACCACGGACTCACATACACCAAAGCCTTCGGACGCAACGCCTACATCACCAAAGCCACCGCACAGCTCATGCGCGACCTCGGCTCAGCCCAGTCGCCCCAGAACGCATTCCTCCTCAACCTCGGACTCGAGACACTCCACCTGCGTGTGCCGCGCCACTGCGCCAACGCCCTCGCCGTAGCCAAATGGCTCGAAGCCAACCCCAAAGTCAAATGGGTCAACTACAGCGGACTCCCCTCCGACCGATACCACACCCTCGCGCAGAAATATCTGCCCGACGGCTCATGCGGCGTCATAGCATTCGGCCTCGAAGGCACACGTGAAGACGCCATACGCTTCATGGACCGTCTCAGATTCATCGCCATAGTCACCCATGTGGCCGACGCCCGCACATGCGTCCTCCACCCCGCCAGCCACACCCACCGTCAGCTCTCCGACGAGCAGTTGCGCGAAGCCGGCGTAGCCCCCGACCTCATCCGCCTCTCGGTAGGCATCGAGGACGTCGCCGACATCATCGCCGACATCGACCAGGCCCTCGCCTGATGACCACCGCCCCCTGCACAGACGTGACATCGCACACACCCCGTCGTTTACCCACATTTAAGTGTCATTCACACCCTCGCCTAAACCTTTGGCCACTTCAAAGTCTTAATATTATAATAGATTCTATAATATTATGAATATCAAACGACTTTCCATCACATCCCTGATGTCACTGACACTGCTCTGCACCGCCCCCGTATTTGCCTCATGCACAGGCAACACCTCCAATCCCACAACCCGACAGGACTCCGAAAAACCTCAACGCAAAAGCGGCAAGCCGGGAGGGCCGCAGCTCGGCACTCCCGGCGGAGGCCCTGTCATCGACAAGTCGGCCGACTCCACCCTTCAGGCCATGATCAAAGCCGAAGTCCCCGAGTTTCGCCAGCTTGAATACACCGACGTCGCCACAGGCAAGACCATGATGTACAACCTCTTCACACCCAAAGACATGGAAGAGGGCAAGACCTATCCGCTGATACTCTTCATGGCCGATGCCAGCACCCCCGGCACCGACGTGACACGCCCCCTCACACAAGGTTACGGCGCACTCGTATGGGCTACAGATGAATGGCAGAGTGCGCATCCGTGCTACGTACTCGTGCCCCAATACTCAGGCGTAGCCGTCAACGACGCCTACGAGCACACCGACGAAGTCGACATGGTAGCCCGCCTCGTCCGGCAGGTAGCCGCCTCCAATCAGGTCGACACCAACCGCCTCTACACCACAGGCCAGTCGATGGGCGGCATGATATCGATGTACTACAACTCAGCCTACCCCGACCTCTTCGCAGCATCCATATTTGTCGACTGTCACTGGGACAGCGCGACATTCCCCCAACTCGTCAAACATAAATTTGTCTTCATCACAGCAGGCAAAGCCGGCACCTTCGGCGCGCTCGAAGCCGCAGCCGACAATGCAGGAGTGAAATATGAATACACCGAGTGGAGTGCCCGACTCCCGCAGGCCGAGCAGGACGCACTCGCCAGAGCCATTCTTGCCAAAGGCGCACCGATAACCATCATCAACTTCGAGTCTAAGACCGTACTCCCCGCCGACGGCAAAGGCAGCGAACACATGTACTCCTTCGACTACGCCTACCGCCTCACCCCCGTAAGAGAATGGCTCTTCAAGCAATCCAAATAATACATCCGTCGACATGAAAGGAACAGGAATATTACCATCTCTGGTCCAATATATTATGATAAGCACCCAAAAACAGGATTAATACTTTGTTTTTTTAGTACTTATTATTATTTTTGCGCTATGAAGCTGATTGAGATGAATATGGATAAAATCATTACTCTATGCCGAAAGTATAGAGTTGCCCAATTATGGGTATTCGGTTCCATCCTCACCCCAAGATTCAATGCCGACAGCGATGTTGACTTTTCAGTCAATTTTGATGATGAAAGCATCCGCCGTGACGGGCTTGACTGGGCCGACATTTTCTTTGACTTTATCCACGAACTCGAAAGCCTGTTGGGACGCAAAATAGACATGGTATGTGACGATTCAGTATCCAACAAATATTTTCGGAAGGAGCTTGATGCAACCAAACAACTTATATACGGATAGCCAGCCCACCATGAGAGCATAATTTCCGACGCATAAGAAAGATACAAAAGGACAAAAGTTTCAAAAGCAACAAAAGTTTTTTCAATATCTGTATTCAGCAATTGACATACAGACAATTAAAAAACTTTTGTTGCTTTTGAAACTTTTGTCCTTTTGTATCTACTTTTTCTATTACCCGTGCGAAGCGCGATAATAGAGATAGATAGCGATAAACGTATAGAGGATATTGGGTATCCACATCGCGATCATGGGCGAAGTATAGCCCGAAACCGCAAACGTTGACGTCACCGTCATAAACAGGATATAACTGAAACTCAACACCAGTCCGATGCCGATATTCACACCCATACCCCCCTTGACCTTGCGCGACGACAGCGACATACCTATCACCGTGAGGATAAACGCCGCCGCAGTCATAGCGTAACGCTTGTGTTTCTCGATCTCAAACGACTTGATATTTGCCACACCGCGCTCCTTCTGACGGTCGATATACTCGCTGAGAGCCGGCGACGTTAGCATCTCCTGGTCATTTTTGGATATAAGAAAATCGCGTGGCTCGATAGGGATTATCGTATCCAGACGCGCACCGCGGCGTATACGCTCACGCTGGCCGTCAAAATCGCGTATCATATAATCGCGCACAGTCCAGTGATGGAGAGTATCCCAGCGGATAGTCTGGGCCGTCAGACGCGACACAAGCGTCTTGCCGTCAAACGACTCCAGCGAAAACTTATAGCCCGTCTTCTGCAGGTTGTCATAACGCGACATATAAGCTATCTCCCCCTTGGCCACCTGGAGCTGGATATTCGTGCCATAGTCCACACGCTTGTTTTTGACATACTCGTTGGTATAATCTATGCGCTTGACATTGGCCGGAGGGATTATATACGCGCTCAGCACAAACGTGATGGCCGCGATGACCGTCGCACTTATCAGATAAGGCCGCAGCAGACGCCGATAGCTCATGCCCGTCGAAAGCATGGCTATGATCTCACTGTTGTCGGCCAGCTTGGAGGTGAAAAATATCACCGCGATAAACGTGAACAGAGGGCTGAACTGATTGGCAAAATAAGGCAGGAAGTTAAGGAAATAATCAAAGATTGTGGCCTTGAGCGGTGCCTTGAGAAACGCATCGAGCTTCTCGTTGATGTCAAACATCACCGTAATCGACAATATCAGAAATATAGCGAATACGTATGTGCCGAGAAACTTGCGTATTATGTACCAATCGAGTATTTTCATAACCGGCGAGTCACGTTTTCTATCATCTGAGTCTTCCAGGGCTTGAAGTCACCCGCGATAATATGCTTGCGGGCCTCACCTGCGAGCCACAGGTAGAAAGCAAGATTATGTATCGAAGCTATCTGCATGGCCAGTATCTCGTCGGCTATGAAGAGGTGGCGCAGATAGGCGCGAGAATACACGCGGTCAACATACGACGGACCATCCTCCTGCAGTGGCGAGAAATCGTCGGCCCACTTCTTGTTTCGCATGTTCATGACGCCATGGGCCGTGAAGAGCATGCCGTTGCGGCCGTTGCGCGTAGGCATCACACAGTCCATCATGTCGACACCGCGGTCGATAGCCTCGAGGATATTGGCCGGAGTCCCGACACCCATGAGATAGCGGGGCTTGTCGGCGGGCAGCTCCTCGTTGACCACCTCGATCATCTCATACATCTTTTCGGCCGGCTCGCCCACCGCAAGACCGCCGATAGCATTGCCGTCGGCTCCGAGGTCGGCCACATGCCTGGCCGCATCGCGGCGCAGGTCGGGATACACCACCCCCTGCACTATCGGGAAATATGCCTGCGAATAGCCATACTTGCCCTCCGTCTCCTTGTAACGTTTCCATCCTCTCTCGAGCCAACGCTGAGTGAGACGAAGCGACTTGCGCGCATACTCATAGTCGGCTGTGCCCGGCGGACACTCGTCGAGAGCCATCATGATGTCGGCTCCGATGCTGCGCTCTATGTCTACGACGCTCTCCGGTGTAAAGAGATGCTTCGACCCGTCGATGTGCGAGCGAAACCACGCGCCCTCCTCGGTGAGCTTACGGTTGGCCGACAGCGAAAACACCTGAAAGCCGCCGCTGTCAGTAAGTATGGGTCGCTCCCATCCGTTAAACTTGTGGAGTCCGCCGGCCTTCTCGAGTATATCTATGCCCGGACGCAGATACAGGTGATACGTATTGCCGAGTATTATCTGGGCCTTCACATCGTCGCGCAGCTCATGCTGATGCACGGCCTTGACACTCCCGAGCGTTCCCACAGGCATAAATATGGGTGTCTCGATAGTGCCATGGTCGGTAGTGATGAGCCCGGCACGGGCATTAGTGCCGGGGGCTGTTGCCTGAAGCTGAAAATCCATATTTTATTCGGTCAGTGTTTCTCCTCGTAGTCCACTATGTCCTTGAGCTTGATGTCAAACACGAGCGTGGAGTAGGGATAGATGCTGCCGCTGCCCGACGACCCGTAACCCATGCCGTAAGGGATGACCACGCGCGCGCTGTCGCCGACTCTCATATACTGGAGTGCCAGAGTCCAGCCGGCTATCACATCGCTGACTCCGGTGGTAAACACCGAGTCGGGCTGCACGCTGTATGACGAGTCGAAAGCCACGCCGTTATAGAACCGGCCTATATACTTCACGTCAACTGTCGACGTCAGCATCGGCGAGAGATTGCCCTCGGTCTTGGAGCGGTCATTGAGATACCTGATGAGTATCTCTGCCCCGGAGTTCCAGGGTGCGACCTGCGTCTGGTAATACATCCCGTCGCCGTCGGGGTCCATGAGAAACTTCTGCTCCTCGTAAAAGTCGAGATTGGTCTGACGCCATTCCTTATACTGCTCCCAGGTGGTGGTGCCGTCATCGTTACACGACGATGACACTGCCCCGGCCATAGCCGCGAGCGCGAAAGGTAGGAGGCGGAGTGTGATATGTTTCATTCTTATGTTTAGAATTTTACCTCCGGTGCGCGCTGGGCGGCATCGTCGGCCTTAAACTGAGGTTGGGGCGTGAAGCCAAACCATCCGGCATAGATGACGGTGGGAAACTTCTTGATAGCTGTGTTATAGCCGGCCACTGCCTCGGTGTAACGTCCGCGGGCCGTAGCTATACGGTTTTCTGTACCCTCGAGCTGCACCTGCAGGTCGCGGAAATTCTCATTGGCCTTCAGGTCGGGATAAGCCTCCGACACTGCCAGGAGCGACTTGAGCGCGCCGGTCAGTTGATTCTGCGCAGCCTGAAATTTTGCCAGAGTCTCCTCGTTGAGCTCCTCGGCATTGATGTTTACCGACGTGGCGGCCGCACGTGCCTCCGTGACCTTCTCGAGCGTCGAGCTCTCATGGGTGGCATAACCCTTCACAGTGTTCACCAGATTGGGTATCAGGTCGGCTCGACGCTGATACTGGTTCTGCACCTCGGCCCACTGCTGCTCTACGCCCTGCTTCTGCTCCACAAGCGAGTTGTAGTTACATGAGCTCAGAGCGGGCAGCAGTGCCAGCATCAGAAGAAATAATTTGAAATAACGCATTGTCTGTTAATATTATTGGTTAAGGAGCGCAAGGAGTTAAAAAAAGCCATGCAACCTTCTTCAACTCCCTTGCCTTTAACTCTCTAAACTGTTGTTAACTCTCTCTAAACCATAGCGTAATCACCCCAGCTTGCGCAGGAGGGTGTTGATCGACACGCTGTCGTGGATAATCTTGTGAAGATCCTCCACCTTCACGCGGGTCTGCTCCATCGAGTCACGCTCGCGCAGAGTCACGGTGTTGTCCTCCAGTGTCTGATGGTCTACGGTGATACAGTAAGGTGTGCCTATGGCATCCTGGCGGCGGTAACGCTTGCCGATCGAATCCTTCTCCTCATAGTGGGTCGCAAAGTCAAACTTAAGCTCGTTGACTATCTCGCGAGCCTTGTCGGGCAGACCGTCCTTGCGCACAAGCGGCATGACGGCACACTTGACAGGAGCCAGCGGTGCCGGCAGGTGAAGCACCACGCGGGTGTCGCCTCCCTCGAGTGCCTGCTCCTCATAGCTCGAGCAGAGCACGCTCAGGAACATACGGTCAACTCCGATCGATGTCTCGATGACATACGGGGTGTAGCTCTCATTGAGCTCGGGGTCGAAATACTGTATCTTCTTGCCCGAGAACTTCTCGTGCTGCGAAAGGTCAAAATTGGTGCGGGAATGTATACCCTCGACCTCCTTGAAGCCAAAAGGCATCTGAAACTCGATGTCGGTCGCGGCGTTGGCATAGTGGGCCAGCTTCTCATGGTCATGATAGCGATACTTCTCGTCGCCAAGACCGAGAGCCTTGTGCCAGCGCAGACGGAACTGCTTCCAGTTGTTGAACCACTCCATCTCCGAGCCGGGACGCACGAAGAACTGCATCTCCATCTGCTCAAACTCCCTCATGCGGAAGATAAACTGACGGGCCACAATCTCGTTACGGAAAGCCTTGCCTATCTGTGCTATACCGAAGGGGATGCGCATACGGCCGGTCTTCTGCACATTGAGATAGTTGACAAAGATACCCTGCGCTGTCTCGGGACGCAGATACACAGCCATCGCGCCGTCGGCCGTCGAGCCCATCTCGGTCTTGAACATGAGGTTAAACTGACGCACCTCGGTCCAGTTCTTGGTGCCCGAGATAGGACATACGATTTCCTCGTCGATGATTATCTGGCGCAGCTCGTTGAGATCGCCGTCATTCATAGCCTGCGCGAAACGCTCATGCAGAGCATCACGCTTGGCGGCATGCTCAAGCACACGAGGATTGGTCTGGCGGAACATTGCCTCGTCAAACGACTCGCCGAAACGCTTGGCGGCCTTGGCCACCTCCTTGTTGATTTTATCCTCAATCTTGGCTATCTGCTCCTCGATGAGCACATCGGCGCGATAACGCTTCTTCGAGTCCTTGTTGTCAATCAGAGGGTCGTTAAACGCGTCCACGTGGCCCGAAGCCTTCCAGATGGTAGGGTGCATGAATATGGCCGAGTCGATGCCTACGATATTCTCGTGAAGCAGGGTCATGGAGTCCCACCAGTAACGCTTGATATTGTTCTTGAGCTCTACGCCGTTCTGACCGTAGTCATACACGGCCGAGAGTCCGTCATAAATCTCGCTGGAGGGAAACACAAAGCCATACTCCTTGGCGTGGCTCACAATTTTCTTGAATACATCTTCCTGGGTAGCCATTTTTGATCGTAACTGTATTTATCTGTCTTGTTAAAATTCTTGGTAAAAGAACACTCTCTGTCAAAGAATGCTCTCAGACACATCTTAAAGTATCCGAAGTCGCAAAGTTACGAAAAAATTCCCACCCCCGAGCCATCAATGGATTAAAAAAGCAAAAATCCGTCGACAAACACTCGACAGACACTCCACTTCTTTAACTTTTTCAATACCTTTGCATTTCCAATATTCAATATTTATGGCAAAGCAGGATTATATAATCAAAAATCGCGAATGGCTCGCCGCCAAATCACGTGAAGCAGGCGTGATGCCCCTCGACAAAGGCATATATTACCGACCCGTCAAGCGCGGCAAGCCCGACGGAGCGTCGCCCAACCGCTCGAGCGTGGTCACAGTCCACTACACCGGCAAGACAATCAACGGCAAGACCTTCGACAGCAGCCGTGGAGGTGTCGCACCGGCCTTCCGTCTGCGCGAACTCATCCCCGGATGGATCATCGCCCTGCAACAGATGCACGTAGGCGACAAATGGGAAGTATACATACCCGCCGAACAGGCCTACGGCAAATCCAACCAGCCCGGCATACCCGGAGGCTCGACACTCATTTTTGAAATCGAGCTCATCGGCATAGCCTGACGCGACAATGCCAATGCCCCCGATGTGGAACCCGTGGCACGGCTGCCACAAGATAAGTGCCGGATGCCGACACTGCTATGTCTATCGCGAGGACGCCGCCTTCGGCACCACGACAGCCACAAGCCAAGTGCGACGCACCCGCTCGTTCCACATGCCCCTGCAGCTCAACCGACGCAAAGACTGGAAATATCCGCCCGGCTCGGAGTTTGCCCTGTGTTTCACCTCCGACTTTCTCATAGAAGAGGCCGACCCATGGCGCAGCGAGATATGGGACATCATACGTCTGCGCAGCGACTGCCGGTTCTTCTTCTTCACCAAACGCATCGACCGCCTCGCCCGATGCCTACCACCCGACTGGGGCGACGGATACGACCACATAGGCATAGGATGCTCCGTCGAAAATCAAGCCATGGCCGACTACCGTCTGCCCATATTCCTTGACCTCCCCATAAAGCACCGCACCATAGTGGCCGCCCCCCTGCTCGGCCCCATCGACCTGCGTCCCTATCTCGACCCCGCAAAAATACGCGACGTATCCGTCGGAGGCGAATCAGGCAAATACGCCCGCCCGCTCGACTACGAATGGGTGCTCGACATCCGCCGCCAGTGTGAGGCCACCGGCATCCCCTTCACATTCCACCAGACAGGCACCTACCTGCTCAAAGACAGCCGCCTCTACCGCATCCCCCGCGAGCACCAGCACACCCAAGCCAAAAAAGCCGGCCTCAACCTCCCCCCGACCATAATATCGGAAGCATGAGCGCGCAAAGCCCGGCCCATCCACATTGGCCCATTAGCCCCATTAGCCCCATTTGGCCCATTAGCCCCATCCCCCCAACACCAAAAAGCGGACAAAGGTCTCAACATAAAGACCTTTGTCCGCTTTTGGCATTAGTATTCCCGTAGGGAGTCGAACCCTAATCGTCGGAACCGGAATCCGATATTCTATCCATTGAACTACGGGAACATATCATCCCAATATGCCATATTGGAGCCTTATAAAGTGCAAAGTTAAGATATATTTTGTATTTTTGCAAGAAAAAAAGAAACCAATACCAATCATGAACGTGAGGATAGAGCCATCGTGGCATCACGCACTTGCCGCCGAATGGGACAAAGAATATTTCGCACGGCTCACCGACTTCGTGCGCGGAGAGTATGCATCAGCAGTCATCTACCCGCCAGCAGGCAGGATATTTGCAGCCTTCGATGCATGCCCCTTTGACAAAGTAAAAGTCGTGATACTCGGACAAGACCCCTACCACGGCTACGGACAAGCCAACGGACTCAGCTTCTCGGTCAATCCGGGCATAGAGATACCACGCTCGCTCCAGAACATCTATAAGGAAATCCAATCCGACCTCGGAGTGACACCACCTCCCTCGGGCGACCTCAGCCGATGGGCCACACAAGGCGTATTGCTCCTCAACGCCACCCTCACCGTACGAGCAGGAAGCGCAGGCTCACACCAGGGCCGCGGCTGGGAAGAATTTACCGACGCCGCCGTGCGTCGTCTCGCCCAGGAGCGCGAAGGGCTCGTCTTTATCCTCTGGGGAGCCTACGCACAGCGCAAAGGAGCATTTATCGACCGCACGCGCCACTGCGTCATCGAGTCGCCCCACCCCTCCCCGCTCAGCGCGTCGCGCGGATTTTTCGGCAGCCGCCCATTTTCCCGCGCCAACGACTATCTCGTCTCGCGGGGCCTGACACCCATCAACTGGTAATTACACACTGTATGGAAAATATGAAATACACTCTCGACCAGCGCGTCGAGCGGGCCCGCCAGCTCCGCGCCCAAGGCTACAACTGCGCCCAGTGTCTGCTCCTCTCGTTTGACGACATCATCGAAGGCGACAGCCGTCTGCTGGCCGACGTATCCCACGGATTTGGCTCCGGCCTGGGAGCCAGCGGCGAAATCTGCGGAGCCGTCACAGGCTCAGCCATGGTGCTCGGTCTCGTACACAAAGACCTACCCCGCCCCGAACTCTACCGCCACGTCAGAGAGGCCGTGACAGCTTTCGACAACCTCGAAGGCTACACCGACTGTCGCGACCTCAAGAAAGAAGGAGGCAAACCGTGCATCGACCTCATCACCGACGCCGTGGCCCTCCTTCACAACCGTCTTTCAGCCCAAGATGCATAGACCGCTCAAGACCCTGCTGTCACTGCTCCTGCTGCTCCCCTTCGCCACACACGGCGAAGAGCCGGCCGACACGCGCCAGGGCGTCATGCACACAACCTTCAAAACCCTCGGCGTCACCCTCGGCGGCGACCTCTTCGCCCTGCCCGTCATCAACCTCGCCGACCCGTCCGACAGGATAATAATCTCGTTTGACGAACTTGCCGACGAACACCGTTACCTGCGCTACTCACTCACCCACTGCGACGCCTCATGGCGGCCCGAAGGGCTGGTCGACTCAGAGTTTCTCGACAGCTTCAACGAAGGCACCGTCGACGACTACCGCTACTCCCAAGCCACCGTGGTCCACTACGTCCACTACACCATCACACTGCCCAACGAACAGGTACGCATCACTCAGTCCGGCAACTATCTGGTCAGAGTCTATGACGAGCGCGACCCCGACGACACACTCCTGCAGGCACGTTTCGCCGTATGCGACTTCACCGCCCCCATAGGCGTCACCGTAAGCTCGCGCACCGACATCGACTCCAACGACAGCCACCAGCAGCTTGGCATCACAGTCGACACACGCAATCTCAGCCTCGACGACCCCTTCAACGACCTGCGCATAGTCGTCACCCAGAACGGACGCCCCGACAACGAGGTCATACTCACCACCCCCCAGCGCGTCAACGGACAGAGAGTGATATACGAACACCTGCGTCCGCTCATCTTCGACGCAGGCAACGAATATCGCCGCTTCGACACCTCATCGGTCAACTATCCCGGACTCGGCATAGAGCGCGTGACCCACGACACCCCCGTCTACAACGCCCTGCTCTACACCGACACCCCCCGCGCCACGCAGAGCTACCTCTACGACAGCACCCAGCAGGGCCGCTACCTGGTCAGGAGCACCGACACCTCCGACAGCGACACCGAAGCCGACTACGTGCTCACTCACTTCACCCTACAGATGCCGCCGCTTGCCGGAGCCGACATATTTATCGGAGGCGACCTCACCGACAGGCGGTTTGACCCCGTGTCACACATGGTCTACAACCACGCCACAGGCTGTTACGAACAATCCCTGCTGCTCAAACAGGGAGCCTACAACTACCAATACCTCACCGTGCCCAACGGCACCGACGGCCGCGGGCTCACCGCCCCCGTCGAAGGCGACAAATACCAGACCGTCAACCAATACACCGTCAAAGTCTACCACCGTCCGCGCGGCACACGCTTTGACCGACTCGTAGGCATCACCACCATCACCTCAGGCACCTGACCCGCCAATAACCTTATAACCTCATAACCTCATAACCTTATAACCTCATAACCTTTGCTCGAAGAGCAAGTTAACATGGAAGAAATAATGTTACAGATACAGGACACACTTGTTTCGCTTGACCTTGCGGAACAATTTTTCTGCTGCGACATCGACGCATGTCTCGGCGAATGTTGCATCGAAGGCGACGCAGGCGCACCGCTCACCCAAGCCGAGCGCGACGAGATAGACAAGCTCCTGCCCGCCTTTGAAGACAAGCTCCTCCCCTCCGCCCGCGAGCGCATCGCCGAAGCCGGCACCAGCTACCTCGACCCCGACGGCGACCTCGTCACACAGATAGTCGAAGGGCGCAACTGCATCTACACCTGCTACGCACCCGGCGGAGTGTGTCAGTGTGCCATCGAATGCGCCTACAACGAAGGCAAGACAGGCACCTTCCGCAAACCATCGTCATGCGCCCTCTATCCCGTAAGGCTCACTGAATATCCCACCTTCACAGCCGTCAACTACCACCGCTGGAAGATATGCAGTGCCGCCGAAAAGAAAGGACGTCAGCTCGGCATACGCCTTTACCAGTTTCTCAAAGGCCCACTCACCGAACGATTCGGCAAAGAATGGTATGACGAACTGTGCATGGCATGCGAAGCCTACCTCGAAGAATACGGAAGATAAGTTTATAAAGTTAAAGGAGTTTATAGAGTTTATAGAGTTAAAAGTTTAAAGGAGAGCTACATCGTCTTGTAGCCCTCCTTAACTCTTTTAACTCCTTTAAACTTTTAACTCTATAAACTCTATAAACTCTATAAACAAACTCTATAAACTTTCTAAACTATAAGGCTTCCCGGTCAGGGAGGTGATCTTATAGTCCGTCACCTTGCCGTCGCGCCACACCATGTCGATGATAAAACCGCCGCGGGCACGCAGCCCCTTCACCTCACCGTCGCGCCATTGCGAAGGGAGAGCCGGCAACAGAGTTATAGACTCGGGCGTCGACTGCACAAGCATCTCGGCCACACCGGCCGTACCGCCGAAATTACCGTCTATCTGAAACGGCGCGTGAGCGTCAAGCAGATTGGGATACGTACCGCCGCCGCTGCGCTTGTCGGGACCCTGATAATTGTCGGGCGACACATAGCGCAACAGACGCCTGTACATGGCATAAGCCTTCTCCCCGTCGCGCAGACGGCTGAGCAGATTCACACGCCATCCGGTGCTCCATCCCGTAGTGTTGTCACCCTTGATTTCGAGCGTGCGCGCCGCCGCGCGGGCCAGGTCGGGAGTAGAGTCCACCGATATGTGGCGACCCGGATAGAGACCGTAGAGATGCGACTGATGACGGTGGGTCGGATCCTCGTCCTCCCAGTCGTGATACCACTCCTGAAGATTGCCCTTGCGGCCTATCTTATAGGGACGCAGACGCGTCAGAGTCGAGTCGATACGCTCACACAGCTCCTCGTCAACACCGAGCGTGCGCGCCGCCTCGCGGGTGTCAGCCATGCACTGACGCGCCATGGCCAGGTCGGACGTCGCGCCGTAGAGCGTAGCCCCGTGATAACCCTTGTCGGTCACATACTTGTTTTCGGGCGACGTGGAGGGCGACGTTATCAGCTCGCCATCCTTCTCGATGAGCGACAGGAGGCAAAACCACGCCGCGCCGCGAAGCACCGGGTAATACTCCTTCAGAAACTCGCGGTCCTGCGTGAAGAGATAATGCTCCCATATATGCGAAGCCAGCCACGCGCTGCCCATGCCCCAGTTGGCCCACACGGGGTCGCCCGAGTTGAGTCCCACGGGATTGGTCATGGCCCAGATGTCGGAATTATGCCCGAGGGCCCAGCCCCGGCCAACGCCATAATAATGAGCGGCCGTCTCATGTCCCCCCTTGGACAGATTGGCTATCCAGGGCATCAACGCCTTGGCGTGAAGCTCGCCCAGACCGGTCACCTCGGCCGGCCAGTAATTCTCCTCCACATTGATATTTGTGGTGTAGTTGCTGCTCCACGGCGGCAGAAGATACTCGTTCCACAGGCCCTGCAGATTGGCCGGCACCCCTTCGGTGCGCGAGCACGAGATGAGCAGATAGCGTCCATAGTTGAAATACAGTTCCTCGAGGTCGGGATTGGTCTCGCCGAGGTCGGTATAGCGCATCAGTTGCACGTCGGTCGGGAGCGAGGCTATGGAGTCGGGCGTGGTGCCAAGGTCGAGAGTCACACGGTCAAACAGGGCTGTATAGTCGGCAAGCTGGTCACGGCGCACGGCCTCCGCGCCCTTGGCCGACGCATTGCGTATGCGGGCCTCGGCCAACTGTCGGTAAGGCTTGCCCTCCTTGGCCGGGTCCTTGTCAAAACCGTTGAAACTCGTGGCATTGGTCACATAGAGATTCAGCCCCGTACATCCGCTCACGTCGAGACTGCCGTCGGGCAGAGCCTTGACCTCACCGTCGCCGATGGGCTCGGCTTTGACTATGGTGCAGAATCGGGTGCCCCGCTCCGGGTCATAACGCAGCTTTTCCTCAAACGAGGTGTAGCCCGGCAGAGACTGATAGGCCGCATAGCCGGTCGAAGTGATGGCGTCGCCCGAGGCCACGGCTGTGTGAGGCAACTGCGAGTCGAGTGCGATGACCGCACTGAACGGCCGTCCCGACAGCACCTGTATCAACATCACTGAGTCGGGAGCCGAAGCGTAATATGTGGTGAGACGGCGGTCGTCATCCGAACGACCGAACCCGGCAAACGTAAACGCCGTGGCCGAGTGCAGGTCAAGTCCGCGCTTGTATTCGGCCGGCTTGCCTTCCGGAGTGTCCCTGTAAGTTATGGTCAGAGTGCCGAGCGGCTGGTAATTCTCGCTGTAATGGCCCTGCACCTTGAGCTGGAGCGAGTCGGCCGCGCGATAATCCTCGCGGTCGAGAGCCGCGCGTATGTCGGCCAGAGCCTCGTAGGCGTCGGGAGTGGTCACCCCCTTCTCGGGCTCGCCGGTCCAGAGAGTGATGTCGTTGAGCGAGATGCGGTCCTTGGCCGTGCCGCCATACACGATGGCTCCTATCGTGCCGTTGCCGATCACCATGGCCTCCTCAAAATACTCGGCCGGCTTGTCATAACGCATCAGATAACTGCTCTGAGGGCCCTGAGCCAAGGCCCCGGGCAGACCGGCGGCAAGTGTAAGCGATAATAATAAGTTTCGCATGTCAGGTCGTCAAAATATTTAGGTGATATAAGATTTATGATTCAGATAACTAAGTATATAATAAGGACAAAAGTCTCCAAAAAGACTTTTGTCCTTATGTATCTTATTTACACATTGAAGAGGAAGTGCATTATGTCGCCGTCCTGGGCCACATAATTCTTGCCCTCGATGGCCATCTTGCCGGCTTCGCGCACAGCGGCCTCCGACCCGAGGGTCACATAGTCGTCATACTTGATGACCTCGGCGCGGATAAAGCCCTTCTCAAAGTCGGTGTGGATGATGCCGGCACACTGCGGAGCCTTGCTGCCGCGCATGAATGTCCAGGCACGCACCTCGTCCGAACCGGCCGTGAAGAACGTCTGAAGATTGAGCAGAGCATAGGCGGCACGTATCAGACGGGCCACACCCGACTCCTGCAGTCCTATCTCGGCGAGAAACTCCTGACGCTCCTCATAGGTGTCAAGCTCGGCTATCTCGCTCTCGGTCTGCGCAGCCACGACGAGCAACTGGGCATTCTCCTCCTTGATGGCCTCGCGCACTGCCTCGACATACTTGTTGCCATCGGCCGCCGAAGCGTCGTCGACATTACAAACATACATCACAGGCTTGGACGTGAGCAGAAACAGCTCGCGGGCAAAACGCTGTTCGTCGGGAGTCTCGAGCGTCACCGTGCGGGCAGGCTTGCCCTGCTGAAGAGCCTCCTGATACTTCTTAAGCACCTCATACTGCATCTTGGCCACCTTGTCGCCACCGGTCTGAGCCTGCTTCTGAGTCTTGGCGATGCGGCTCTCGACGGTCTCGAGGTCCTTGAGCTGAAGCTCATAGTCGATAATCTCCTTGTCGCGCACGGGGTCGACGGTATTGTGAACATGGGTCACATTGTCATCGTCAAAGCAGCGCAGCACGTGGAGTATGGCGTCAGTCTCGCGGATATTGGCCAGAAACTTGTTGCCCAGGCCCTCGCCCTTGCTCGCGCCCTGCACCAGACCGGCGATGTCGACAATCTCCACCGTAGCGGGAACCACCGAACGGGGATTGCACATCTCCACGAGTTTGTTGAGACGGTCGTCGGGCACCGTGATCACACCCACATTGGGCTCGATGGTGCAGAAAGGAAAGTTGGCCGACTGGGCCTTAGCGTTTGAGAGACAGTTGAAAAGTGTGGACTTGCCCACATTGGGAAGCCCCACAATGCCACATTGTAGTGCCATATGGTGTATCGGTATTTTGTTTTTCGGTTAATATTTCTGCAAAGGTAATGATTTTTTCGCAACCTACCGTCAACAATCCGCCCACGGGACGCGATTAAATCATCCGAGCAGAAACGCATTGTCGGGATGGGCGAGATAGAGTATGTGGCGGGCGAGCACCGAGGGGTCGGGTGAATCGGTGAGCCATCTGTAGGCTTCAATAACCCGTGAGGCGACACCCCGGGGCGATAATGACGGCATGAAAGTGACCGCCACCTCGGGCGGACAGCCCCAATGCGCGGTCATGTCGGCCAGCATACCCTCAAGCCCCAACGCCGCCGGATAATATCGCGCCCCCGTGCGCTGGGCCACGGCATTGCCCTCCCTGACATCCGCGGCCATGAATGCCACACGGCATCCCACAGCCGTGAAAGCCCCTATGGTCTCGGCCACGACAGGGCGCATGACATCAGCGATAACAGCCACCGTCATAGGCTCATAGCGCAACGTCAGGGAGTCGTTGCGACGCGGAGCCCTCATCGACGAAGAAGTGCGGCTGCGCACGGCCAGCCGTCCCGAACGATACTCCTCCATGCGCTTTTCCAGATAATTGTCAGCCATCGGTATTATTAGAGGTAAAAAGTTTATGTGAGGTACAAACTTAGGAATTTTTGCGTAATTTTGTGGCAATTTTTCATAAAAAGATGAATGTAACGACATTTCGACAGCGTCTCAAACCCTGGATGCTGCCTATAGCCATGCTTGGAGGGGTGCTGTTTCATGACGTCATCAACGCCATCGCCTTCCTGGCCCCCTATCTGATATTTGTGATGCTCCTGATCACGTTTTGCCGCGTCAGGCCGAGCGAGTTTCGCATCACACGCCTGTCATGGATGCTCATAGCGGTGCAGACCCTCGGAGCCATCGCGCTCTATCTCGCCCTGCTGCCGGTAAACCGTGAGCTTGCCGAGGGCACATTCATCTGCGTGTTCTGTCCCACGGCCACAGCCGCACCGGTGATTACAGGCATGCTCGGCGGGAGCGTCCCGCGCCTGGCCACATTCTCCATAGTCTCCAACGTCACCGTGGCCATCGCCGCTCCACTGCTCTTCACCATGATGGGCTCGGAGGCTGATATCACCTTTCTTGAGTCGGTCATCCTCATCGCCACACGCGTGGTGCCGCTGATAATACTGCCGCTCTTCACGGCCCTGGCCCTGCGTAAAGTCATGCCACGCGTGCATGCCGGGATAGCCTCCCACCAGTCGCTGTCGTTCTACATATGGGCCGTGTCGCTCTTCATCGTCGTAGGACGCGCCGTCAGCTTCATCATGGCCGAGCCCTCCGAGATGATACCCGAAATGCTGTGGCTCGCCGGACTGTCGCTGGCCGTGTGCTGCGGACAGTTCTACATCGGACGCCGCATCGGAGCTCGCTGCGGCGACAAGATAGCCGGAGCGCAGGGCCTCGGTCAGAAAAACACCGTGCTGGCCATATGGATGGCTCTGACCTATCTCCACCCCATCGCCTCGGTGGCCCCCGCGGCATATGTGGCGTGGCAAAACACCATCAACTCGGCCCAGCTCTATTTTAAGACCCGACGCGACGCCCGCCGTGAGAACTAATCGGCTCCGCGATACGTTTAAGAATATACACTCACGTTTCAACCCTCCAACCACCTCTTAGCCCGCATAAGTCATGACACCTAACAGCATGTATGAAAATCTGATGACACTACCTCTTTTCAAGGGAGTCAGCTACTCGCGTCTGTCGGAGATAGTGGGCAACACCAGGCTTGCGTTCCTCAAATATCTCCCGGGCGAGAATATGTTTGAGGCCGGCCAGCCATGCACACACATCAAGTTTATAATCTCGGGCCATGTACGCATGACCATACGCAACGACAGTGACCGCGTGCGCGTCAGCCAGACCCTCGCGGCCCCGTCCGTCATATCGCCCGACTTCCTGTTCGGGCGCAACACGCAATATCCCGCCTCGGCCACAGCCATCGACACGGTGTCGATAATGCAGATTGACAAGAAAGACCTCATCCCGGTGCTCCAGAGCGACGAAGTGTTTCTTTTCAACTATCTCAACATCCTCTCGACCAACGCCCAGAAGGCCGTCGACGGCATGCTGGCCGTAACCTCCGGCTCGCTCGAGGAACGCATAGCCTTCTGGATAATAGCCCTCACGCAGATGGACGCCACCGACGTCACACTCACCGCCAAGCAGCGCGACCTCTACTCACTGTTTGGAGTGCAGCGCACCTCGTTTATAGCCGCGCTCGACTCGATGCACGCCCAGGGCATACTCGACTACACCCCGACCGAGATACACGTGCGCTCGCGCCGCGCACTCCGCTCCGTGCTCCTCAAAAGCCCCGACTGAGCGTCAGCCCGACAGCCCGACCCGGTGTCGTCCACCGTCGGCCGGCCCTCCGAGTCAGACATCACCGCCCGACTCACGTCGCGTGACTCTGCGCCATTGTCACGAGGCTCGGCGGCGACATCCTCGGCCACCGGCTCAGCGAGAGCCTCCGACTCCGCCTTGCGGCTGCGACGCAGGGCGGCGCGTTCACGAGCCTTGCGCGAACGTTCCATAGCCTTGTCAATCTCCTGACGCAGAAACTCAAACGCCAGCCTGCATGCCGGGTCAAGCCCCCATCTGTAACTGTGGTCACCCTTGAGATAATCATTCAGGGCATGAATCATTGAATCACCCTCAAACGTAGTGCCGAGAATAGCTCTGATACGGCCTACAAAACCATCATATGCTTTACGTGAAATGGGAAGATTGTCGGGATAGTCTGTTTTTTTCATAACTTTACGTGATTGATTTTATACCGCAAAATTACCACACGCATCCCCCGCAAAAGGTGCGATAACGCCGCCCCGTCACACAAAAAATCCCCCTCACGCATAAATTTCAGCCCATTCAGCACAATAATCTGACCGAATACGCGACGATAATTTGCGTGAAAGAAAAAAACTCATTACCTTTGCAACGCAAACCATCGCCCGGATGGCGGAATCGGTAGACGCGACGGTCTCAAACACCGTTGGGGCGACCCATCCCGGTTCGAGCCCGGGTCCGGGTACTGATAACGGCTGACAATCCCATGATTGCCAGCCGTTATTTCTTTCTATAGTGCACTCAAAGGGTACTATCAGCGAAAATCAGACCCAAGCCGAAATCTCGGTGCATCATGTATTAATGCCCCTCTGACCTACGCGTCCGCAGACATCCACCACCTTACAGGCATCCAACGCATGCTGCTCCCCATCCCGCATGAGGGTGTTGCAAAACTCCTGAAATCAGATAATTTGCAGACTGTTGTAGCAAGGAAAGAGGTTGTTGCAGAACTATTTCTCAAAAAAAATAGCAAAAGCCTCAACTTTCACAAGCTGAGGCTTTTTTATGTCCATAAAGTTTTGTAACTTTATGGTATTCAAAACTATTGAATACAAAGTTAATGTATAAGTCTTACATACCCAACGATAATCTGCTCTTTCCGCCCAATTTGGGTGATTTTGGGTCAAGCCGAAATGGCGGTGCATATGTTAAATTTGGCAGTTAGAAGTGTTAAATTTTTAGGCGTAGAGTTTGACCAGTCGGAATATGAAGAAGTCTCGGTCCCGAACCCCGCGCATTTGTG
>NZ_CAJTCF010000061.1:0-26081 GCF_910574735.1 Duncaniella muricolitica
TACTCAACCGCTTCGATACCACCGTCTCCAGTTGGAAAGGTTGGAATTTCCTCGCTTTTATCGTTATTTTCCTTAAAAAATTTCACAAATCAAATTAGTTTAAACAACTTCTATTACTGTCCGCTAAACTTTTTTTGAGCGATTGAAAAAATTAGGGCTGATTCTTGCTAAGGCAAGCGACAAAAGTCGATTACCATTTGCAGGAGTCAGCCCTAATTAGTTATTTTTGGTGTCGCCAAACAAACCATGAATAACCATGAGCAAAAGTAGTAATTTCTTCGGACAGCCGATATATGGACAGTTGATAAAATCGCTCAACCGCGAAAAAATTGTTGAAATCAGCCGAAAACACGGCGGAGAGAAGTATATAAAGAGTTTTGACGGCTTCACTCACCTGTTGACGATGCTCTATGCCGTGATACAACGGTTCGACTCATTGCGTGAGATAGAGACCGCTATGACGGCGGAGGTGCGTAAACTGCATCATGTCGGAATTAAAACCGTTCCCAGGCGCAGCACTCTGTCTGACGCAAATGCCAGACGCCCGGAGAGCTTCTTTGAAGAGGTATACCGCTATCTGTATGATGTCAATAAAGGTATCCTTTCATCGGACAGCCGACGCAATGGCACGGAAGAATGGATAAAACAGCTTCGCATCATTGATTCCACGACCATCACTCTTTTCTCCAATGCCATTTTCAAGGGCGTTGGCCGGCATCCCAAGACAGGAAAGAAGAAAGGTGGCCTGAAGGTGCACTCGGTCATCCATGCCAACGAAGGCGTTCCATGCGATGTCCGGTTTACCTAGGCGGCCACTAACGACTCTTTCATGCTCGCCCCAAGCCATTACAGTCACGACGAGATACTCGCTCTTGACCGTGCATATATCAACTACTCCAAATTCGAGGACCTTACAGACCGTGGCGTCATCTATGTCACAAAAATGAAGAAAAACCTCTGTTATGAGATTCTTGTCGACTGTATGCATCAGAATTCAAATGGTCTGATGGAGTATCGTGAGCAGATTGTAGTGTTCCGTAAAGACGGCATCAACCACATTGCCAGAATAATAACATACGTAGACATCAAGAAAGGCAAAAAGCCAAAACTCATCTCTCTGCTTACCAACGATTTTGACATGCCGTTGGAGACAATTGTGGCGATATACCGCCGTCGGTGGCAGATCGAGTCACTTTTCAAACAGATAAAGCAGAACTTTCCCCTGAGATACTTCTACGGCGAAAGCGCAAATGCCATCAAGATCCAGGTATGGGTCACACTTATAGCCAATCTGCTGCTTTCTGTCCTGCAAAACAAACTGACAAGACGCTGGAGCTTCTCGGGACTGGTGACAATGGTACGAATCGTGCTGATGTATTACCTAAATCTCGAAAAGTTCCTCAATCAACCCGACGCAGACCTGAAAATAATGCTCGCCGATGCATCTGAATCGCCGCCGAAAGAAACTGAAAACTGATAAGGGGGCTTGTCCTATACAAAAAGTAAGCCCAACTTCTACATTTCAAGAAGTTGGACTCGACTTTTTATGGTTTAGCGGACAGTAATAAAATAAAATTTTATTCTGCAAAAAATACTCTGCACATGGGGCTGGGGAAAGATAAAAAAAGAAGATACTAAAATAGATGGCCGACCCCTCTACAGGCCGACCATCCATGCGGTTTTACCCAATTATACAATCTATTACCTTAAAAATTTTATTTATAAAAGTTTTCGCTTAAAACGCCTGTCAGAATGAGGGGTAGCCGGGATTTTGGACATAGATACCACCTGAGAAGTTGTACTGGGCCACCGGCACGGGGAAGTATTCGTAGCCGGTCTCAAAGCTGGCATTCTGATAGTAGATGCGGTTGTCCTTCTCGGCGTGGAAATAATTATTCATCACTTCCTTGGCAATTCCCCAGCGCACGAGATCATAGAAGCGTTCGCCTTCCATTGCCTTCTCAAGACGCATCTCTGTACGGAGTGCCTGACGCGCATAGTCCTGTGTCCAGCCACCCTCGGGATAAAGGGCTATCTTATAGTTGGCGGCATATCTGGAAGGATCGTTGAAATCCTTCACATAAGCACTCTTGGCGGCACGGTCGCGCACACGGTTGATGAGGCGGCGCGCTTCGTCGAGATTATCGGCCCCTCCGATCTCTATCAGGGCCTCAGCCTTGTAGAGCAAAAGGTCGGCATAGCGTATTATCTGCCAGTTGAGAGCCGATGCGCCCCAAGGCCAACCATGGTTGGCGTCGGCCGACTCGGGCGATAGCCAGAATCGCTTGGTGTTGTTATAGCCATATGCATCGCGGTTACGCACCCAGAGTCCGCAAGGTGACACCCCATAGGTTTTATAACGGATGGTCGGACGGCCTGTCACAAAGTCGAGACGGGGGTCGACGTTGCCGTCAACATTGTCAAGTCTATATATATTGTTGTCGTTCTCGTCAAACTTCACCACTCCATAGTCCGGACGTGACTGGTAGTCAAAGAGGGGCAGACCGTCGGCATCTGTCTGATAAGCATTGATAAGGTCCTGCGAGGGGAGGAAAAATCCGTCACCCTGCCAGGGACAACCGGGACCGGTCATAGAATTAAGCAGCATGCTCCAGTTGACACGTCCGCCGTCATTAGTACCGTCATTCTTGGAAAACTGCACGGCAAGCACTGATTCGGGACCATTTTCATACTCAAGCAGGTCAAGATACTGAAAGTCGGGAAGAAGCTCATAGCCATGTATGCCGTCGATAATCTCAACGACTTCGCGCAAAATGGATTTATCAATATTAACCACCGCGTTGGTCGTGGCATCCTGTTCGTAGGCACGATAGAGTTTTACCTTTGCAGCATATGCCAGGGCGGCGCGCTTGTTGATGCGGCCTATCTGTGTCTGGGTCTCGGGCAGATCGGCAGCCGCTTCAAGAAGGTCGTCAGCTATGCGGTCGAGATGCTCTTCGCGGGTAAACTCGTCGTTGCGCACAAATGGATATTCATTTTCAGGCAGATCTATATCCATATAGGGGATTCGGTTGAAGAGGCGCACCAGTTCAAAATACCAGTGGTCGCGTATCACCCGCATCTCGGCTATGCGCGATTTTTTGGCCGGTACGGCCGACTCGTCGGCCTTGCGGATGGCACGGATAGCGGTGTTGCATCGCGAGATGCCGCAATATACGTTAAACCATTTGCCGTCGAGAAATCCATTGTTGGGCTGTATCTTGGCGGTCTCCATATCGTGAACTTCCCAAAGGTCAGTCTCACCGCCTCCTCCCTTGTAGGCATTGTCAGCACGCACTTCGCCATAGCTCCAGTTGGTCAGCGGATAGAGATGCGGATCGTTGGAATCGGCGTAGCGGCAGCCAAAGGTCGCATATGCACTGTTGACAAGTATGTCTACCGCCTTGGGATCATTGATGTTACCTTCAGAGAGAGGCCCCTGCGGTTTGTTTTCGAGAAATTCATCGCTGCACGAAACGAGTGCGACCGAGGCAGCGAGGAGAGTGAATATATTTTTGAGTTTCATGTAATTCTTGATTTAAAGATGAGTGTGTTAGAAACCAAACTGCAGACCGAAGGTGTACTGTCGGGGCATTGCATAGGGATAACCGAGACCCTCAGGGTCAGCTCCACTATACTTGGTGATGGTAAAGAGATTCTGAGCCTGGAAATATATACGCGCACCCTTGAGCGATAGCTTGCTCTGAATGTGCTTGGGCAGCGAGTATCCGAGTGAAAGCGATTTGAGACGCACAAACGATCCGTCCTCAATGTAATAGTCCGAGCCGTCACCCTCACTGTTGGAGTTATCTATGGTCGGGGCAGGGACATCGCTGTCATAGTAACCTGTAGCCAGATAGCGGTCATAGGCCATGGAGGCATCGAGAAGCTGAGTGCCGTGATTGCCGGTCCAGAGGGGGAAGAAGTCGGTGTAATACTTCGAATTGTTCCAGGCATCGCGAATGATGCTGTTGAAGAAGAGGCTAAGATCAAAGTCCTTGTAGTTGGCCGCGAAGTTGAGACCAAACTGAGCTTTGGGCAGGTCGGTTCCAAGCCATATGCGGTCACGATCATTGATTTCGCCGTCACCGTTTGTGTCGACATAGCGCACACGACCCACTCCGGGATTGCCGAAGTTGACCTTATACTGAGCTTTGTAGGCATCAACCTCCTCCTGTGTACGGAACACGCCGTCAGTCTTATAGCCCATCCATGAGCCGAGAGCCTGGCCCACAATGCTCTTGTCACGGCCATTGCCGCCACCCCAGGTGTAATAGATGTCATCCATAAGATTGGTAACCTTGTTGTTCATTGCAGTGACATTAAGTCCTACCTCATAGCTGAAATCCTTGTTGACGGCCTGACGCCAGTTAAGCACGATTTCGACACCTTTGTTGACCATCTCACCGCCGTTATACCAGCAGTAGCCGCCCTCGCCGATTGTGGCGATATAGGGTTTCTCGACAAGCATATCCTTGGTCCTCTTATGAAAGTAATCGGCCGAGACATTCAGACGTCCACCGAGCAGCGAGGCGTCAAAGCCGACATTGGTCTGATAAGTCTTTTCCCATGTAAGGTCGGGATTGGTGCTGCGCGAGCGATATGCTCCGGGAGCAAGAGTGTTACCTCCGTCAATGGCATAACCGGCCTTGTTCATATCCATCTCATACTTGGCATAGAAAGCGTCGTTGGCTATGATGTCGTTGCCGTTCACGCCATAGGCTCCGCGTATCTTGAGATCGGTGAGCCAGCCGCGTGTGGCCTCCATAAAATGCTCCTGCGAGATGCGCCAGCCGGCCGAGAAAGAGGGAAACCAGTCATAGTTGTTTTGAGTAGAGAGACGTGACGATGCGTCGCGGCGCAGTGTCACCGATGCGAGATATTTGTTGTCCCAGGTATAGTTGATCTTTCCGAACACAGAGAACATCGAGTAGTTTGACGCACTCGAACCTACTTCCTGAGCCGAAGTGACATTGCCAAGATACCAATAGTTCTCATCCTCGATTTCAAGCCCCTTCCCTTTGCCATACATGCTCTCGAAATGATTGCGCTTGGCCTCGATGCCCACAAGGGCCATGAGAGAACTCTTGCCGAAGTCGGCATTATACTGTGCGGTATTGGTCCACACCCAGTCGACGGTCTTGCTCGAATACTGATAAAGCGTATTGGTGTTGTCACGTAGATTGGCGGGGGTAAACTCCTTGTCGGCCCCGTTGTGATAGTTGATACCGAAATTGGTTTTTACTATAAGATTTTTTACAGGCTCGATGGAGAGATAGGCGTTGCCGAACACTCGCCAGTATTCATGCTTGTTGGCACTCTGTTCCTCAATCTGACGCACGAGGTTGGGCGTGTCGTTGAGTCCGAAAGCCACCTGGTCGTTATAGTTGCCCTCCGAGTCATAGACGGTGCGGGCGGGATGCATCTTGATAGCATTCTCCTCCACTCCGCCGGGAGCATTGTGCTGACGCCACCAGTTGAGTGTGACATTGCCACCTGCACGCAGACGATTGTTAAGATATCCGTAGTCAGAGCTGAAACGGGCATTGGCTTTCTGGAAATCTGATCCTTTGATAATACCGTCGTGATCAAGCCAGCTCAGTGACATTGACGAGGCACCGTTCTCCGAACCCTTGGAGAGTCCTACGCTGTAGGTCTGCATGAGGGCTGTGCGGTGTATCTCTTTCTCCCAGTCGGTGTTCTGCGGATTGACGATGACACCGTTAAGGTTGGTGTAAGGTTGGAGTTGAGGAGTAGCACCGTTGCCGTAAAGCTCACTTGATGATGGTGTGGTGCTATAGGTATATTTGTAGGCCGACCAGTACACTTCGCCCCATTGATCGGCATTGAGCATGTCAAGACCGCTGTTATAGGTCTGAAGAGTAAGGGTAGCGTCAAAAGTCACACGACATTCGCCCTGCTTGGCACGCTTGGTTGTGATGATAATCACGCCGTTGGCAGCCTGCGCGCCATAAATGGCAGCCGAGGCGGCATCCTTGAGCACCTGAATGGACTCTACATCATTGCTGTTGAGTATTGTGCCGGGATTCTCGCGTGTCATCACTCCGTCAATCACATAAAGCGGACCGTTGGCATCCCCTCTGAACGAGGAGGCACCGCGTATTGAAGTGCCTGTGCTGAGACCTCCGGGGGTGCCGTCGGTGGTGATGTTCATACCGGCCACACGACCCTGCAACGCCTGGATGACATTGCCGGTAGGAGTGTCAGAGACATCCTTCATTTTGACAACCGATACCGAGCCGGTTAGATCGGATTTCTTTTCTGATGAATAACCGACCACTACCACTTCGTCGAGTATCTCGGCATCTTCTTCAAGTATAATCGATAGCTGTGGGGCAGCCTTGACTGTCTGAGATCTGAATCCCACATATGAAACGGTAAGACCGGTGCCTTGGGGAACTGAAAGTGTAAAGTTGCCGTCAATGTCGGTTGCGACGCCGGCTCCGGCATTGCCGTCGGGAACGACGCTTGCCCCGATCAGCGGCTCATCGTCGGTCTTTGAAACAACCGTTCCATGCACCGTGATGTTCTGGGCCTGTGCAGCGATTGCCATTATAAACAATAAAACCGCACTAAGGATTGATTTTTTCATGTTATTAATTTAATTGGTTTGGTTTTCTGACGCAAAGATATGCCAGAAACCGACTATGTGTCTATCATATATGTTGCAAGAAGTATGAATATTAGCCCCTTGCACGTTTTTTCATAGTAAAGGCAACAAATCTCTTACCACCTAATAGCCGAGCCGGGCACGCACGTCGGTAGGAGTCTCGCCATACATCTCACGATAACATTTGGTAAAATAGGCCGGAGCCGTGAAACCTACTTCATAGGCAATCTCACTTATCGACTTTTCGGTTGTGGTCAGGAGTTCGCGAGCTTGTTTCAGACGCAGATTTCGGAGTAGCTCCACAGGCGAGAAATTGGTCAGAGCCTTGATCTTGCGGTAAAGCTGCGAGCGGCCCATACCCATCTCCGACGCAAGCATGTCGACACTCAAGTCAGGGTTACCCATTCCGGCCTTGACATTAGCGAGGAATCGGGCATAAAACTCACTATCAATATCTTTGGCAACGGGAATGCTCTTACCGGCATGCTCCGTATTCTGCGCCGAAGAGGTCTGCGCTACAGAGTTGGCTGTAGCCGAGTATGCCCAGATCTCCTTGATACGCTTGCGGTTGTCAATAAGATTCTTGCACCGCATGCTCAACAGCCGGCTGTTGAACGGCTTGGCCACATAGCCATCGGCACCGCTCTCATAGCTCTGTATGCGCTGCTCGTCCATCGAGCATGCTGTGAGCATAAGCACTGGGATATGAGACGTCGACATCTCCCCTTTTAGCCGCCGACAACACTCCAGTCCGTCCATGACAGGCATCATCATATCACAGATTATAAGGTCGGGAACATATTTCGACGCCATGCGTATGCCGTCTTTACCATTGGAGGCCGTAATGATGCGGTAAGTGTCTTTGAGAAGCTCGCCCACCATATTCAATATATCCTCGTTGTCGTCTATAACAAGCAGCAGCGGACGGTCATCGTCATTGGACAGTAGTTCAGGCTCTATTTCACCCAGCTCGACCTCTACGTCGCTGTCGGATATCACTCTGTGGATTTCATTGGCAACGGGCGTATCGACGTGACGCACAGGCAGAATAACTGTAAAACGACAACCTTTGTCCTCCTCGCTTTCCACTCCGATTGTGCCGCCGTGCAGTTCGATAAAAGCCTTAACCAACGACAATCCTATACCTGACCCGTTGGGATTAACCTTGTCAACCTGATAGAAACGATCGAAGATATTGGCTATATTTTCAGACGAAATGCCATGTCCGCTATTATCGACAGTGATGACAAGAGAGCCGCTCTCCTCACGACATCCGAAGCGTATTCGCCCATTGTCAGGAGTATACTTCACGGCATTGGACATGAGGTTAAACACGACTCGCTCCATTTTCTCCATGTCAACCGCCATCGTGAAGTCTTCGGGCACCGTGATGTCGGAAGCAATCCTGATGCTGCGTTTGCGGGCCACAGCGACAAACGAGCCGACCCAATCAGCCATGAGCGGAGCAGGATGCACCTCGGTAAGATTTACATTTAGCTTGCCGTTCTCATATGTGCGGAAGTCAAGTATTTGATTAATAAGCCGTCGCAGTATCTTCACATTCTTGTTGGCAATCTTCATGAGTGTACGCTGTTGAGGCGTGAGATTGTCAGCCTCGGCCAATTGTTCGACAGGCTCGGCTATAAGCGTGAGCGGAGTGCGCAGATCATGTGACACATTGGTAAAGAATATGAGTTTGGACTGCGTGGCCACGTTAAGCTGCTCGTTAAGAGCTTTTTCAGTATCACGCTGCTGCTCAAGCAGATGGTTCTGCTCCATAAGTTCACGCTGATGTCTCTTATGCAGCCAGAAAGCCCGCAACATCATAAAAATAATGCTGCAAAGCAATACGAGAATGGCTATGACTGCATAAAATAGAGAGGTCTGGGCAGAATGACGGTCCCAATAATCATCCACCTGTGTCTTAAGCAACTTGATTTTGTCAGTTTCCTCCTTGAGCGACTGACTCTGAAGCAGGAGTATGTCGGCATTGCTCTTGTCGACAGCCGACGACAACGGCCAACGGCCGTTACGCTCATAAGGCCGGCCTTCCAGTATGTCCAAAGCCGTACGTATCAATCCGTAGCCTTCAGTGGGATAAAAAAATGTAGCGTCAATCACTCCGTCGGCCACAGCTCTGATTCCAATCTCAGGAGCAGCATCTATGCCTATCACTTTCAAGTCAAGACCATGACGACGGGCCACCTCCGAGGCCGCTATAGCCATTCGGTCGTTGTGGGCATACACCAGATCAATATCTTTATATATATTGAACAGTGAATCAGCCGCAACAGTAGCATCCTCGTAATTCCAGTCGCCATAAGCGGAAGCCACTATTTCGAGTCCGGCACGGGCCGCCTCGGTGACAAAACCCTCGTGACGGCCGGTGGCCGGTGACGAATCATGACGGCCGCGTATCTCTATCACCCTCCCGCCTTTGCCCGTGAGGCTGGCGGCATATTGAGCTGCCGAGCGGCCTATCGCTTCATTGTCGACGCCTATCGATGCCGTGTAATAGTCACCGTTGATGTCGCGGTCAAAGATTATGACCGGCATGCCCGACTCATACACCTCTTTTATTACAGGCGTGATGGCCTCGGCTTCGTTAGGCGCAGCGATTATGATGTCAAAACCGTTGTCCTTGAAATAACGGATGTCGGCAATCTGCTTTTCGTTGCTGTCATCGGCCGAACGTATCTCCACCTCGGCCTCGGGATGAAACATAATTTCACGATATATCTCATCGTTCATCTTATTGCGCCAGTCATCACGGCTGCATTGCGACACTCCTATGCGATAATGCTTCTGCTCACGACAACCACTGAATGTGAGCACAAGCGACAATAACAATACTAAACGTATTACTACCCGTTTCATTTGGCTATCAGTTTTTACTTTGGCTTCACAAAGATAATAATTAATATTATGAATAACAGTGTATTTGATATAAAAAATCGCGCATTGCGACATTTGTCATAGTGTTTGCACCGTTTATTATAGCCACCGCATCATTATATATCGTAGATTTGCAATGTCAAAAAAATTACCGATAATTAATACCATCTGACAATGAAAATATCAATCCCCAAGACAATGGCCACACTGGCACTACCATTGGCTATGAGCGCATCGATAACCGCTGCCGCGACCGACGGAGGTATCAAGGTTGAGCATCTCGGCACCAATAATACACTTGTGAGAGTGGAAGGTGACGGACGCTACCTAATGCTGCCCGTTCAGGAATCCAATGATGATGCCACCATCAACGTTCTCGTTGACGGACGCCTCGACCGTACCATTAACGTACGACTTGCCAAAGCCAAGACCGACTACTCCGTGCCCTTTGACCTCTCGCCCTACAAAGGCCACGACATTGTGCTCAATATCGTCACCTCTCAAAACCGCGCATCGGTGCGCGAGGCCAAGGAGGATGCCTGCTGGAGCAATATCACACTCACCGATACAATTGACACCACAAACCGCGAGAAATACCGGCCTGTCTACCACCACACTCCACTCTACGGATGGATGAACGATCCAAACGGCATGTTTTATAAAGACGGCGAGTGGCACCTCTGCTATCAGTGGAATCCTTATGGCTCCAAATGGCAAAATCTTTCCTGGGGACACTCCGTTAGCCGCGACCTCATCAACTGGGAGCATCGTCCCGACGCCGTACTCGCCCCCGACGGGCTAGGCATGATATTCAGCGGCAGTTCGGCCATTGACACTTCCGGAAGCGCGGGATTCGGCAAAGACGCCGTCATAGCCATGTATACCTCGGCGGCCGCAAGTCAGGTGCAAAGTCTGGCCTGGAGCCACGACAACGGCGAGACTTTCACAAAATATCCCGGCAATCCCGTACTCACCCTCGAAAGCGAGGCCCGCGACCCTAACATGTTCTGGGATGCCGAACGAAACATTTGGGTGCTCACACTCGCCCATGCGCTCGACCATGAGATGCTCATCTACACTTCGCCCGACATGAAGGAATGGACCCTACAGAGCCGCTTCGGCCGCGGTCTCGGCGCACAGGACGGTGTGTGGGAATGTCCCGACCTCTTCGAGCTGCCTGTCGACGGCTCAGACCGTAAAAAGTGGGTATTGCTATGTAACATCAATCCCGGCGGTCCTTTCGGGGGAAGTGCGACACAATACTTCACAGGTGACTTTGACGGCAAGACATTTACGCCTGACACCGATGCCGAGGGCAATGTGCCCACCAAATGGCTCGACTATGGCAAAGACAACTATGCCACCGTCAGCTTCAGCGACGCCCCTGACTCGCGTCGCACAGTAATCGGCTGGATGAGCAACTGGCAGTATGCGGCCGAAGTGCCAACACGCCAGTTCAGAAGTGCCAACACTCTACCCCGTGAAATAGAACTCTTCACTGCCGATGATGGCCAGGTGTATGCCGCCTCGGTTCCATCACCCGAGACCGAAGCTCTGCGAGGCAAACTTACACAGAATGTCGGCCGAGCCGGAATCGGCAAGAAGCCCCGCTCCTATGCACTCCCATCGGCAAATGACGGCGTGTGTGAGATACTTCTCGACATTGAGGCACCCAAAAGCAAAAACGTGACCATGACTCTTGGCAACAAGGAGGGCGAACACGTCACCCTGACTTATGACGTGGCAGCCAACACCCTGTCATTCGACCGTCGCGAGAGCGGAATCACCGACTTCAGTCAGGATTTCCCGGCCGTGACCACAACCCCTGTATTCGGCCAAAACGGCCATCTGGAACTGCGCCTGTTTATTGACCGTTCAAGCATTGAAGTTTTCGCCAACGGTGGTCGCGGAGTCATGACCAACCTCGTTTTTCCCACTGTCCCCTACTCCACTCTTTCGCTAAAATCAGACGGAGGCAATGCCAAAATCAAAAATTTGAAAATCTATTCAATCGGTATTTAAATTCTGACTAATTCTCAATAATGAGACCTCCGGCTATGGCCCTCTCTCATAATTGTATAAACTCACAACCTTTTAAGCGCAGCTTAACTCTATGGAACAGACATTGACATATGGCCGCAAAGGCCTTGTGATGCAGATTGTCCCCGTGATGCTATGTTTCTTCGCCATGGGATTTGTCGACCTCGTCGGCACCGCATCCAACTACGTACAGAAAGACCTCGGGCTCACCAACTCGCAGGCCAACCTCTTTCCCTCGCTCGTATTCTTCTGGTTTTTGATATTCTCCGTGCCCACCGGCATGCTCATGAACCGCATAGGTCGTAAAAAGACCGTACTTATCAGCCTTGTGGTCACAGCCGTGTCACTCATCATCCCGGTAGCTGGAGACAGCTATCTCACAATGCTCGCCGCATTCTCGCTGCTCGGCATCGGCAACGCCATTATGCAGACGTCGCTCAATCCGCTCGTGACAAATCTTATTAGCGGCGACAAACTCGCCTCGACACTCACCTTCGGACAGTTTGTCAAGGCCATTGCATCGTTTCTCGCCCCGATACTCGCAGCATGGGGTGCCACTACCTATCTCCCGACCTTCGGGCTGGGCTGGCGTGTGCTCTTCGCCATCTATGCTATCATCAGCGTCCTCTCCATCTCACTGCTTGCCGCCACTCCCATCGAGGAGGAGCGTCCCGACAAAGCCTCGGGCGTAGGCCAGTGTTTCCGTCTGCTGGGCCGCCCCTTCATCCTGCTCTGCTTCCTCGGCATCATGTGTCACGTAGGCATCGATGTCGGCACCAACACGACCGCTCCCAAAATCATTATGGAACGCCTCGGCCTCCCCCTTGAGGAAGCCGGCTTCGCCACAAGCATCTACTTCATATTCCGCACCGCCGGATGTTTTCTCGGTGCATTCATCCTCCGCTCCATCTCACCACGCCTTTTCTTCGGCCTTAGCGTATTGATGATGCTCGTGGCCATGGGCATGCTCTTTGTATGCCACTCACTTACTGCTCTTTACATCGGCATCGGACTGATCGGCTTCGGCAACTCCAACGTGTTCTCGGTGATATTCTCCCAGGCACTCATGTCATCACCGTCAGAGAAAAACGAGGTGTCGGGCCTGATGATCATGGGTCTCTTCGGTGGTACGGTCTTCCCCCTCGCAATGGGCTTTGCCGCCGATGCCATCGGCCAGGCCGGTGCCGTGGCCGTGATGACCGTCGGAGTCATATATCTCATGTACTATACAATGAAAATCAAAACCATAAAATAATCCTTAAAATATCATGAATGATATCGTTATCGGCATGGGCGAAGCCCTGTGGGATGTACTTCCTGAAGGTAAAAAAATAGGTGGCGCACCAGCCAACTTCGCCTATCATGTGTCACAGTTTGGCCTCGATAGCTGCGCCATCAGTGCTATCGGTGACGACCCACTCGGAGCTGAACTGCTTGAAAACTTCAACAGCAAGGGTGTAAAACACAGCATTGAGACTGTGCCCTATCCCACCGGTACCGTACAGGTCGAAATCGACCAGGCAGGTATCCCTCAGTATGACATCAAGGAAAACGTGGCCTGGGACAATATCCCCTATACCACCAAAATCGAATCGTTTGCCGAACGCACCAAGGCTGTATGCTTCGGATCACTTGCACAGCGTAATGTAGTGTCACGCAACACCATCAACCGCTTTCTCGACGCCATCCCCGAGCAAAACAATCCTCTAATAGTCTTTGACGTGAATCTGCGTCAGGGTTTCTACAACAAGGATATTCTATGCAATTCCATGTCGCGCTGCAATATCCTTAAAATCAATGACGAGGAACTTGTGACAGTAAGCCGCATGTTTGGCTATCCAGGCATCGACCTTCAGGACAAGTGCTGGATACTCCTTGGCAAATACAACCTCAAGATGCTTATACTGACCTGTGGTATCAACGGAAGCTATGTATTCACTCCCGGCAACGTATCATTCCAACCTACTCCAAAGGTAGAGGTAGCCGACACTGTAGGAGCCGGTGATTCGTTCACCGCAGCATTCATCGCCAGCATACTCAAGGGTAAATCCGTAAGCGAGGCCCATCAGAAAGCAGTCGAGACCTCGGCCTTCGTATGCACTCAACAGGGTGCCATGCCCACACTGCCCACCTCACTGACAGAATCATAATCCAAACACACTACATAAAAGCGGAGGATACAAACACAAGTCTGGTTTGTATCCTCCGCTTTTATGAAATACATCTCACAAGCAGGCTCGTTTTATATTAACCTTTATTAACTTTTAGCTTTATTAACCTTTAGTTTTTATACCTTACCTTTGCGACATCAATATTACCTTCAATCATAACCAATCACATCTACAATGTTAAGTCATTCGGAAAGAGAAACTATTTCACAGCTCATCAAGCGTGAGGTGGTGCCGGCTATGGGTTGTACCGAACCTGTAGCCGTGTCGCTGGCTGTTGCCAAAGCCACAGAACTCCTTGGACGCAGGCCTTCGCACATCGAAGCCTGTCTGAGCGGCAATATCATCAAAAACGCAATGGGAGTCGGCATACCCGGCACCGGAATGATAGGTCTGCCAATAGCCATAGCCCTCGGCGCGCTAATCGGCAAGTCAGCTTACGGGCTGGAGGTAATGAAGGATGTATGTCCCGAAGCCGTGGAGAGCGGCCGCCAATATATCAACGAGGGACGCATAAACATCAGCCATATGCCTGATGCCCCCTCCATACTCCACATTGACATAACCGTCTCAGACGGCGACGACTCGGCACGTGCAGTAATTTCGTGCGAACATACCCGATTCATACGCCTCGAACGCAACGGTGAAATCATGCTTGACGAGCAGGTGTCGGGTGGAAACGATTCGAGCCATGATGATAAGGAGCTTAACCTCGCAACCGTATATGAATACGCCATCGAGTCACCTATAGAAGAACTCGAATTCATACTCGAGGCACGTCGCCTCAATATGCATGCCGCGCAGACAGCTCTTGCGGGTGAGTATGGCCACTCACTCGGAGCGACGATACGCAAATATGGTCTGAAATATTATGGCGATACTCCCGTGGAACATATGATTTCCTACACCTCAGCCGCATGCGACGCCCGTATGGGAGGTGCGCCTATCGCCGTGATGTCCAACTCGGGCAGTGGCAATCAGGGTATTACAGCGACCATGCCGGTGGTAAGTTTTGCCCAGGATACAGGAGCTACCGAAGAGCAGACCATCCGAGCCCTTGTGCTTAGCCATCTCACGAGCATATACATCAAGCAGAGTCTCGGCCGCCTCTCCGCACTTTGCGGATGTGTGGTAGCATCGACCGGCGCGTCATCGGCACTCGTATATCTCATGGGAGGAGGATTCAACGAGATATGCGCAGCCGTCAAAAACATGGTGGCCAACCTCACCGGCATGCTTTGCGACGGAGCCAAACCTTCGTGCACCATGAAAATTTCGTCAGGCGTTTCGACAGCCATGATGTCTGCCATGCTCGCCATGAACGGCAAGTGTGTCACCGCATCCGAAGGCATCGTCAGCGATGATGTCGACGCCACAATCCACAATCTCACAAAGATCGGTCGCGAGGCCATGAACGAGACCGACCGTCTTGTGCTCCAGATTATGACAAGCAAGTAAATTGTAAATTAAGAATTTAAAATTCAATTAAGCCCCCGCATTGTAAAGTGTGCCGGGGCTTAATTCTTCAAGACCAACTGACCGCCGTCTATTTTTTAACAGTATTTAACAATTCCAAATGCAAGATTTGGGCTTATTCTGGATTTAAGGGATAAAACGACTATTTATTTAAGCTAAAAATAATCTGAAATGAGAAAGACATTCATCCCTGCCACTATCGGCCTTTGCCTTGCCTCGATGGCATTCACATCATGTGACAACGATGACAATGACGCCGACTGGAGCACAGTTTATCCCAACGCACTCGTGACAGTCAAGACAAGTCCTGACAAAACACCCTATCTGCAGCTTGACGAAAAGACTACCCTGCTCCCGACCAATCTCAAGACAGGACTGTTTGACGGCAAGCAGGTGAGAGCCCTGGCCAATATCAGCATCACCGACCAGCCCGCCGGCGACTACTCCAAGGCCGCGTATGTCAACTGGATTGACAGCATCCGCACAAAGGCCACGATACCCTCTCTGCCCGACGGCAACAACACCACCTATGGCAACGACCCGGTCGATATCGTGAGAGACTGGGTGACCATCGTCGAAGACGGATATATCACTCTCCGCTTCCGCACCATCTGGGGCAACGCCGCAATCCCCCATCACGTCAATCTTCTCACCGGCACCAACCCCGACAATCCCTATGAGGTAGAACTGCGCCACGATGCCAAGGGCGACCTGGCCGGCGTGACAAGAGACGCACTCATAGCATTCTCGCTCGACGCACTCCCCGACACTCAGGGCGAGACGGTGAAGCTCAATCTGAAATGGGCCTCATTTACCGGTCCCAAGTCAGTAGAGTTTGACTATTGCACCGACAAATCTTCGGGCAAAATCTCACTCCCGACCGAGAGAATAGTCACATCGGTGGAATAAAGCAGTCATACAACCCGTCATCCCAATTAATGGCACATAACGGAGAATACAGCGAGCAGCAACTCGTCAGACTCGTAGGCCGGAAAGATATGCATGCCATGCGTGAGCTATATAATCGCCACGCAAGCTATCTGACAGCCGTATGCTCGCGTTATGTGCCTGACTCTTGTCTCAGGGATGTACTGCACGACAGCTTCATCAAGATATTCTCCTCCATCACGAGTTTTGATTACAGGGGTGACGGCTCTCTGCGCAGATGGATGACGCGAATCTCAGTCAATGAGTCTCTGCGCTATCTGCAAAAGAGCCGTGACCTCAATTTCATCCAATATGCCGACGAGCTTCCTGACATAGCCGACGATAATGAGGTCAACGAAGACATATCACTGCACAACATCCCGACCGATACCATACACCGCATGATACGCGACCTGCCTACGGGCTACCGCACAGTGTTTAGCCTCTATGTCATCGAAAGCCTCGACCACAAAGAGATAGCCGAAACTCTCGGCATAAGTATATCGACATCCGCCTCTCAGTATCACAGGGCAAAAAAGATGCTGGCGCAGATGATCAGTGAATATAACCTCCAAAGCAAATGACTATGAAAGACGACAAATGGACTTCAGAATTGCGCAGACGCATGGCCGACTATGAGACTCCGGCTCCCGAAGGAGTCTGGGACAGCATAGAGTCGACTATGACGGGAGGCGCGGCACATGAACCCGCTCCGCGTCGGCGTTTCATCATGCCGTGGCGTTATGCAACTGCCGCAGCCGCCATGCTCCTTATCGTCTTCGTCTCGGGATGGTTATTGCTGTCAGATTCTACCGACACTACCGACATACCAACACCGGCCTATTCATCATCCTCTTCATCCTATTCCGTACTCCCCTCCCCTGACATATCACACCCGTCCCAGTCTGGTGTATCTGACTCTCGTCCAATGGCCCGAGCCAAGGCTCAGCCGCCACACACCATAGTCTCACAAGAGTCCGTTCGCAATCTTCCTTCACCAGCCATGACATGTGACACCACCGCAGCCACAACACCCGCCGACAACAATCCGCAGCAACAATCCGCTCCGGCCACTCCTCCTCATCGGCCCAATCAGCGACACACATCCTCCAGCCACACGCTTCTCGCCGTCACCACATCCACCAAACGGGCGGGACGTCTCACTGCTTCTGCCGGCATATCCAACCGTCCCGGGGCCTCATCGTCAAGACACGGCTATAGCGGACTTATAGCCGGATACTCGGCAGTAGAGACTGCCCCTGACAAACTTCCTCAGGCCGATAATCCTCTATGCGAACTAATGCGCAATAATATGGGGAAAGAGATTCATACTGAAACCCGACATCACCAACCCGTCAAAGCCGGAGTCTCGATATGCTACAGCCTCACCGAACGACTTTCCCTGAAAAGCGGTGTGACATATGCCTATCTCACCTCCTCGACCTCTTCGGGCAGCGACAGTTACCGCTTCGAGACCGATCAGCGGCTTCATTACATCGGCATACCGATCGGACTTAATTACACCCTGCTACAGAACCACAGGCTTTCACTCTATCTTTCGGCCGGAGCGAGCGTGGAGAAATGTGTGTCAGGACGTCTCGACACCGACTATATCAACAACGGTATTGTGACACAAAGCGACAGTGAACGCTTTCGTCCGCGCGAGCTGCAATGGTCAGCAACCGTCGGCGCAGGAGTCCAATATGCCATAACCCGCTCCATCGGCATTTATGCCGAACCCGGCATCAGCTATTATTTCGACAACGGCTCCCGCCATGAAACATTCTACACAGCCCGCCCTCTCAACTTCAATATCGAGGCCGGCATAAGACTTAATATAAAGTAAAAACCGACCTAAATTTTTAATTTTCCTTCTGCCACTATGTCTTCACCCTTTTGATAATCATAAAGAGTGAGCGATCTGAGCTGATAGTAATAATACCAGTACTCAAACAGCCGTTCGATATATTCACGGCGGGCCTCATCTTTTTTCACCTGCGAGTCATTTAGATCAAGTACAGAGATTTTACCTATCATAAACGTCTTGACATTTGTGTCATAGCGTCTTTGGGCCACCTCATCAGCCTTGGCTGCAATGGCCACCTGGTCGCGCTGGTTGTTAAACCGCTCGACAAGAACAAAAATATCCTGACGGAAATTCATGCTCTCCTGTCTGAGCTGCCCCTCCACAACCTCGCGGTTGCTGCGGGCCACCTGCACCTTGCCGCTACGCTTGCCCCAGTCAAGCAACGGTATTTTAAATCCGATCTCCACCACCTGATTGTCCTTCAGTGGAGCATAGGCACCACGCAGCACATCCGACGCCCCGGTGAGCCCCACCCGAGCGTAAAGCGCGATTTGGCGGCGGTCACCGCGAGCTTTGGCAACCTCATAGTCGGCCTCAAGCTGACGGCGACGGACATTCTTGGCAAACTGATTATTGGCCAAAGCCTTGTCAAGAGCATCGGCATAAGGTATTGTGACATCCGGCACTTCGGCAGGAAGCATGGGTTCAAGCTCCACATCACCGTCAATATCGAGAAACGAACGCAACTGAAACATCCGGCTCTTCATGTCACTAAGTCGTGAGGTACACGCCGAACGTGCGTCAAGCAGATTGAGCTCGAGTTGCAACAATTCATTCTCACTTATCTGACCCATATCGCGCTTGGCGCGGGCTATCTCGTAGAGCTTTTCAGAATTTTCGAGATTCTGGCGTGCGATATTCACCAGTTCCCTGCCTATAAGCAAATTGAAATAACAGCTTATTGCATTCATGGCCACAGTCTCTGTATCGGAGAGATATCTGGCACGTGCTTCGGCATAACGCACAGGCTCTATGCGACGGTTCCACTTGGTATGGTTGGTGCCGAATATAGGCTGACTCAACGTCAAGGCCACAGGTATCGACATATAGCGTGATGAGCCGGTGCCGGATAGCTGACGCATATAGTCGAGCGACGTATCAAGCGATAGCGTACCACCTGTAGCCCATATGCTCTGAGTCACTGACACCGCTCCATTGAGCTGCATGTAATTATTGCGCACAAAGGTATAGGAGCCATCACTCAGTTGATAGGGTGTATAACTCTTCTGATAAGACGGAAGCGTGGCGTCAAACGTCACCTCAGGGAGAAGATCGGCACGAAATGTACGGTATTCCCAATAGGAAGTACGCAGACGGTTAAGTGCAACCGTGGCATCGACACTATTGCTGCGGGCCCGTGAAATGGCCTCGTCAAGACTGATAGGAAGCACGTTCTGCGATTGTAGCGGGACGAAACCCGCCACAATTACAAAACAAGCCAAAACAATAGTTCTCAATCGTATATGGATTTTAGATATTTTATAAAATGAAGCACACATTATCTACTCATCATGCAAGGCAACTGCCGGAGCAAGCCGCATGGCACGGCATGCTGGAATGGTGATGCCGGCTATGATCATCAGGGCAATCAGAGCATATGACATAAGAGCACACACAAGCAGATTGGCGACATCAAATGTCGGAGCATTGTGCGTAAGACTCTGATTCAGTTCAAAATGAGTCAGCAAAGCATCAATACCTATGGCCGGAATCGTGACTGCGGAAAGTATTATCAGACCCTCGCCTATCATACGACGGAAAATGTCTGACCGGGTAGCTCCATTGACCTTGCGGATGGCAATCTCGCTAACACGTTGCTGAGTACGGAACCAAAATGTGCCAAACAGTCCGAGAAACACATTAACAAGAAGAAAAGCCATACCACACACCATATAGACGACTGTCTGACGGTCAGAGCCTATCATTGACTCTCTGAGACTATCAAATGACTCTACCGAACCGATAAAAAGATTACCGACACGATAGTGACGCGAAGCGTCGTTCATAAGGTTACGTATAAAATCCTTATCCATATTATCACGTACTCGCACACAAAGCTCGTCAAGACGATAGTTGGCACTCTGGTCTGCTAAATCTATATTTAGCAGAATACCTTTGTCCATATCACCTTCCCGATTGTATTCCGATCGGCGCATAGGCTGTGTCACACCGATCACCTGCTCGGCCGACCAATCAGTGCGGATAGAGTCACGCACAATGTCAAAGGGATTGAGTCGGTCGCCAAACATATTGGAGGAGATGAACACTCCCGAGCCATCAAACATCTCAGCCAACTGTTCGGGAGACTCCCCCTTGGCTCCGCGTATCTTGAACACATTGAAAAAGTCGGGTGTGACATTACGCGTATACACAAACGAATTGGGATATATGGTGTCATATCGGAAATCCTGAGATGTATTGCTACTATTATACGGATGTGCCACGTTGCTGTAAGCGGCATACTCAATCTCTGGCCGACGACGCAAGCGATCGATCAGTTCGAGCCGATCCGCAACTCGTTCTTCCCAATCGCGCGGAGTATAATCAGGGCTATCTTTTTCTATCATTCCGACCTTTATCTTATAACAATGCTCTATGTCGAACCCCATAGGGAGATTGTATGTGATATATGTAACGTAGCAGTAGTCGACTGTAAACCATACGACCACACTGACTATCAGAAGCTCGAGTGCGAGCCATACGTTTGAACGCCAGTCATTGAGTGTCTGACTTATAAGTTTTCTATTCATATTTAGTTAAGCTGCGCTTAAAGGTTAGAAAGTTATCAGTTGAGGTTAGCTTTATAATCGTAACCATATTACGTATTATTTACGCAGACCGGCTATGGCTTCGACAATGTTGGCACGCGAAGCTCTCCATGCCGGAATGCCCGTACTTAGAAGATTAAGTATGAAGCAGAAAAGGAGTGCCCACATGAATGTGGACATGTGTATCAGTGAAGTGAAGCTGATTTTTGCCTGAGGTATTTCGACTGCCGCCATGTCGAACAGGAATAGGAAATTCTGCATGAAATATGCAAAGACAACGCTAAGAATCAACCCTATGATGCCGGCAATGACAGTTACGACAAGATTTTCAGCAAGAATCATCATCATGGTCTCATAACGTGTACACCCGAAGGCCCGTCTCACTCCAATCTCCGACATGCGTCCACGTAGTCGGCTCTCAGTCATGCTGCTGAGATTGATGGCCGGAACAAGCAGGAGAATTGCAAATATGACTGCATGCAGGATATATATCGAATCCATGTCAGGCTCCTGTGTGGCAAATAAAGCGTATGCATCCTTTTCCTGATCATAGGGACGTCCAAGAGACAACAATTCATACTTAGTACTTGCTATATTTTTGTTGTAGCGTGCCATTGAAGCATTATACTCATCTCTAATCTTGTCGAAATCATCAGGGGTACGCGCCAGAATAGTGACCGACAAAGCCCCCATGATGTCATTTTGCCATGATGTGTTACACTCGTGGTTAGAGAGAAACGGGATGAAAATATGGGCATATGTATTCTTGGTTGCACGCGAAACATCCTTGACCACACCGCACACACGGTAAGGTACATAATTAAGCAGAACCTCACGTCCAACCACATCGGTAGTGCCAAACAACATGCGTGCAGTATTGGCTGTGATGACTGCAACAGGCATAGCGGCATCAAACTGAGCTTTGTCATAAGGCTTTCCGGCAATGAAATCATAATCAAAAACATGCCAGTAGACATCATCAGTTCCCTTCAACACTACAGGTGTGGCCACACCGCCACGCTCCTGCAATAGCCCGGTTGTGGGCCAACAGTTGTAAGCCGTAATAGCCTCAGGACTTTTCAGCGGACCGAATAGACCTTTAAAAGTCGTGTAACTCATTGTTCCGTTACTAAAATAACGGTCTTCTCCGATAGATTTTATTGATGTCCACCGCTGATGCAACATGCGCGGACGATTACTCTCAGGAGATATAGGAGCAGTGTTAACCTCAGCCATCATCACCACTATCATAATCAGAAAAATCGCAAGCGATGTACCGATTATTGTGACAGTGCTTATGACAGGCTGACGGCGTAGATTAAAAAATACAGATTTAATATCTATGTTCATGTTTTACTTTTACTTTAAGTTGATAAATCATTGCCAATATAAGTATTAAAACACTTGCCTGCCATCAAAAAATCGGACAATCCGATCAGTCTGACAAGCCTGTTCCTCATTATGTGTCACCATGACGATAGTACGCCCTTCGTCCTTATTGAGACTGTGGAGTATTTCCATGACCTCGGCCCCCATCTTTGAGTCGAGGTTACCAGTAGGCTCATCGGCAAGGATAATTTCGGGATTTCCGACTATCGCACGTGCTATGGCCACACGCTGACACTGTCCGCCAGAAAGCTGCGAAGGCATGTGGCGCATGCGGTGACTGAGACCTACGCGGTCAAGCACTTCGCGCACCCTCTTACGCACATCGCCATCTCCCTTGTCAGCACGATAAAGCAGAGGCAACTCCACATTGTCCATGACATTAAGCGAACTGATGAGATGAAAGCTCTGAAACACAAAGCCAAGATTGCGGTTACGAAATGATGATAAAGCCTTGTCACCCATCGAGCCGATGAGTGTGCCGTTTATTTCGATGGTACCTTCGGTCGGACGGTCAAGCAACCCTATGACATTAAGCAGTGTAGACTTACCACAGCCCGACGGGCCCATGATGCTGAGAAATTCGCCCTTTTTGACCGACAGGTTAACATTGTCGAGAGCCACTGTCTCAATTTCGTTTGTGCGATACACCTTAGTTATACCGCTGAGTGTAATAACTGACATAGTTTTTTTATTTTATTTTTAAATTATTCGATTTATATTCCGACATATCTGAGATAACCACCTGCTGGCCAGGACGCAGCCCGTCGGTCACCTCGACATACTCGAAGTTGCAGTCACCAAGCCTGACTGTGTGACGTGACAGCGACTTAGCATCATCTGACATGACAAAGAGTCTATATTCTCCAGGCCCTTTGTAATACGAACCATTGGGTATACGCACAACATCTTCCATAATGTCATGCATTACATATACATCGGCTTTAAGCCCAGAACGCAGACACGACATGGCCGATCGGTCAATGCGAACATCAAAGGCAATCATTCCGTTCTGCGACTGCGGCTCAATGCCCGACACTATACCCTCAATCCTGTTTTTACCGGCTTTGATTACAGCCGTGGCACCCACTCTTATTCGTTCGGCATAAGTGTCGGGAGTCTGGGCTTTGATTTTGAAATGAGAGAGATCGGAGATAATTGCCAGACGTTCTCCCTCTGCCACCTTCTGCCCGATCTGATCATTTATATACGTAATCGTAGCCGTGCGCGGCGCGCGTATGCGGGCATCATCAAGAGTGCGTTGCATTTCGACAAGACTATTGTTGTATATGCTTATCTCCAACTCCTTGACCCGTTTGTCGGCCTGTGAGGTGCGACGCTCACCCTCAAGCTGACGTCGCAACTGTTCAAGAGCCAGACAACCGGTGTTGTATGCCAGTTCCACCTCTCTTACCTTATCGCCGGTGCCCGAGCCGAGACTGTCGAGATAACGCTCGTTTGACAATTCAACTCTCAGACGGTCGACTTCCATGGACTTGACCTTAATCTGCATCTCGATATTGGCAAGCGATGTCGAGCATGTGGCGTCCTGACGGTCAAGTTCCACCTGCTTCATGCGCATCTGGTCGGAGAGTCTGCGCATCTCGGTCTCCGCACTCTGCAGATCGAGTCTCAGAAGCGGAGTGCCGGCCTCGATGCTGTCGCCCACACGGCAATACACCTCGACTATGCGCGATGATATAGGCGAAGTGATAATCTCCTCAAAAGCCGGTACGACCGTACCTGAACTGTTGACTGATGTCTCAATCGTGCCCATAGTGACCTCGCCGATTGTGATGCTGTCGCGTTTCACACCGACTGTCGTCAGCGTGCCCAAAGCAAAAACACCCAAGACCGAAGCAACGCATATGCCCGCTCCGATAAAGATGCGGCGACGGCGCGCCCGACGTATCTCATGTTGTGGTATCTCTCTGTCCATTGGTATTATGTTGTGATGAAAACATTTTTGCAATATGTATAGCATCAACCGTGCCAAACTCACAAACAATTAATATACAATAAATTATCAAAATACTCACCTGTCCGAAAACGGACACTTTTACGAAAACGGACAACCGAAAACGGACACATAAAAATAAAATTACATTTCAGCCGATTTTTGCGTATCTTTGTCACCATGATACTGATTGCTGACGATGACAGGACGGTGTTGATGTCGCTAAGGCTTCTGCTCACGCGCAAAGGATATGAGGTTGTAACAGCCTCGTCGCGAGAGGAAGCAATGGCCATCGTGCGCGACCGCCGACCTCAACTGATACTTATGGATATGAACTACTCGTTGTCGACATCCGGTGACGAGGGTCTCGTATTGCTGAAACAGGTGAAACTGTTTCGGCCCGACACTCCCGTGATACTCATGACAGCTTGGGGCAGCATACCTCTTGCAGTCAAAGGTATACAGGGTGGTGCATTTGACTTCGTGACAAAGCCATGGGACAACGACATGCTATTATCGCGAATATCCACGGCACTCGAGCTAAACTCGTCTCACGACGCTCCGACTGAAACTGACGGAACCTTTGACCGAGGCGGCATAATCGGTTCAAGTCCCGGGCTTGCACGTGTACTCGACACTGTAGGACGCGCGGCTTCGACCGATGCCCCGATATTGATTATGGGCGAGAACGGCACAGGCAAGGAGATGGTAGCCGAAGCCGTTCACCGCAACAGTCGCCGCAAAGACGGGCCGTTTGTCAAGGTCAACCTCGGTGGAGTCCCGGCAAGCCTCTTTGAGAGCGAGATGTTCGGCCACAGAAAAGGAGCGTTCACAGGCGCGACTGCCGACCGTATGGGGCGATTTGAAATGGCCGACACCGGCACCATATTTCTTGACGAGATAGGAGACCTTGACATGTCGTGTCAGGTCAAACTGCTTCGAGTGCTCCAGGAAGGGACATTCGAGCCGCTTGGCGACAGCCGCACGCGTCGTGTGAATGTTCGCGTAGTATGCGCCACCAATGCCGACCTCCCGGCCATGGTAGCCGACGGCCGCTTCAGAGAAGACCTGTATTACCGCATCAATCTCATCACCGTGACGTTACCACCGCTCAGGGAACGACGAGAGGATATACCGGCTCTCGCACGACATTTTGCCGACATAAAATCTCACACTGACGGCAAAGCCGAAATCACGCCCGACGCCATGCGCTATCTTGCCTCACTACCCTATCCCGGCAACATACGCGAGCTGCGCAACTTGGTGGAGCGCACGCTCATCGTCGGCAGCGACGGAGCTTACACGGCCAAACATTTCGCAGCTCAGCATCACACTCCGGCCACACCAACAGCCGAGACCGACAATATCAATGACCGTCTCGCGGGCATGACGCTCGAAGAGGTGGAACGTAAGGCCATTGAGGATGCCTTACGCCGTCATGAAGGCAACCTGTCGAAAGTAGCTCTGTCACTCGGCATCACCAGACAGTCACTCTACAGGCGCATGGAAAAATACGGACTCAACTGACCCCGCCTATGACCATCCATCAGCTCATTCTCGCCATCGGTGCAGCTCTTTTTGCTCTCATCACGATTATTGCAATATGGTATTACCGCAAAATAATCCTGCCAATGCGCGGGATAGCCAACGGTATGGATCTGATACGCGCACAGGATTTCAGCAGCCGACTCACCAAGGTCGGGCAACCCGAGGCCGACAGAATCGTGGACATGTTCAACACCATGATGCACAGGCTGAAAACCGAGCGGTTGCGCATACGCGAGCAAAATCACTTTCTCGACCTGCTCATTTCCGTTTCGCCGATGGGAATAGTGATACTCGAGGGTCAAGCCGAAATGGCGGTGCATATGTTAAATTTGGCAGTTAGAAGTGTTAAATTTTTAGGCGTAGAGTTTGACCAGTCGGAATATGAAGAAGTCTCGGTCCCGAACCCCGCGCATTTGTG